>JBEKZK010000001.1:0-34260 GCA_049509935.1 Xanthobacteraceae bacterium
TCGCCCGCTTCTCTTTGTGAGAGGCTCCATGCAGCTCGTAATTGTTTGATGGTTTCTGGCGTGGGGATACCATCAACGAGTTGCTTCAACTCACGCAGCGCGGCGGTGGCCACATGCATATCAGGTCCAACGACTACTCCCTCGCCCTCGCCATCCGGATAGTATCCCGGCTGGTCGACTGTGATGCTGTGTCCCTTGTAGGTCACGGTGAAAGGCCGCACGCCATACTTCATCGGCTCGCCGGTTTCGGGAGAGGGCATTGTCTCGGGCCGCGTGCTTGTTGCCTTCCTGGTCATTGGTCTGACGATGATCCACTGCAGGGGCCGGTCCGGTTCGATCTATCGCCGAAAATAGTTCCCATTGTCAATGTAGATCAAGATAGGCCGTTGATCCTACTTGGTTTTCCTGTTTTCCGCGTCACTCCATGGGGGCTCGGACCTGCCCCTCACCGATCCGGCTGATGCCAAGTGTCGACCGCACCCAGGGCACCGCGCACCTTGGTGATGTCGCGCGACGAGGCCTCGGCGCGTCGCTGGATATCCTCGCGCAGGCGGTTCGCCGCGTCCGGATAGCCCTCGAGCATCTTGAGGAACAGGGTGCGCGGAATGCGCATGACGGTGGACGGCTCGCGTGCCGTCGCGGTGACGCGACGCGTGGTCTCGGTGATCAGCGCCAGCTCGCCCAGCAGGGTCCCGGCGCCGACGGTCAGGGGCGCGACGCCGTTGCGCTCGTGGGTCAGGCTGAACGACCCCTCCTGGATGACGTAGCCGCCGTCCGCGGCCTCGCCTTCGCTGAACAGCACGTTGCCGCCGTGCACGTAGCGGTTCTCCGCCCCGATCGCCAGAATGCGCAGGGCTTCGCGGCCCAGGAGTGCGAGGGTGGGGACGCGCTCGAAGTGCGCGATGTCGTCCTCGATGCTCATTCGCGTTTCGGCGCTTAAGGGATCAGCTTGTAACCACCGCCTTCAGTGACCAGAATGGACGGATTCGTGGTGTCGCGCTCGACCTTTTGCCGCAGCCGGTAGATATGGGTCTCGAGCGTATGGGTGGTCACTCCCGAATTGTAGCCCCACACCTCCTGCAGCAGAATTTCCCGTGACACCGGACGCTGGCCGGCGCGGTACAGATAGCGGAGGATCGCGGTCTCTTTTTCGGTCAGCCTGACCTTGTTGCCCTTGGGATTGATCAACAGCTTCGAGCTCGGCCGGAACGAGTACGGACCGATCGCGAACACCGCGTCCTCGCTCGCCTCGTGCTGACGCAGCTGGGCACGGATGCGTGCCAGCAGGACGGCGAAGCGGAACGGCTTGGCGACATAGTCGTTGGCGCCCGATTCGAGCCCGAGAATCGTGTCCGAATCGGTATCATGGCCGGTCAGCATGATGATCGGCGCCTTGAAGCCGTTCTTGCGCAGAATGCGAACCGCCTCGCGCCCATCGACGTCGGGCAGCCCCACGTCCATGATGACCAGATCGACCTGGCCGGCCTTCGCGGCCTGCACGCCCTTGGTGCCCGTCTCGACCGCGACGGCTTCGAACTCCTCGTGCAGCGCCAGTTGCTCGACGAGCGCGTCGCGCATGTCGTTGTCGTCATCGACGATCAGGATTTTTCGGGCATTCGCCATTGCAGAGGCCTCAAGTGGAGGTCGCCGGCCAGGCGACGTTCAACGCGACGTTCAACCGAAGTAGACCGATCGGCCGATAAAGAGCAAGCGGCGGCCAGTCATTCGACACTTGCCCGGTTGGGGCATCGCCCAACGCGCCCGGGCGAGCACCGCAGCGCGGCGCGGTTCCGCCACGGCAGGCGCCGGTAGTCGTTTACACTTTAGCGACACTGGGGCGAATTTGCAGCACCATCGGACAAACAATCAGTGGTCTGGTAAATTTCCATGTTTTCCACCCATCTGCGACCCACAAGGGTGAAAGTCGTTCGCGTCAGGGCGCGGCCGGGGCTGCGCACGCACGCCTGGGTTTTCGCCGGTCCGGTGCGATGCCGGGCGGCGCTCGGACGATCCGGCGTCGGTGCCGACAAACGCGAAGGGGATGGCGCCACGCCGCGCGGCCGATTCCGGCTGCTGCGGGTGTGGTGGCGGGCGGACCGCGGGCCGCGACCGCGCACCGGGCTCCCCGTGCGGCGCATTGGCCGGTCCGACGCGTGGTGCGAGGATCCGGCGGACCGGCGCTACAACCGTCCGGTTCGCCTGTCCGAGCGCGCAGCCGGCGACCGGCTGTGGCGCGACGACCACCTCTACGACCTGATCGTCGAGCTCGACCACAACAGCCGGCCGCGGATCGCTCACCGCGGCAGCGCGGTCTTCATCCACGTGGCGCGACCGGGCTTCCGGCCCACCGCCGGCTGCGTGGCCCTCGAGGCGAGCCACCTGCGGCGGCTGCTGGCCCGCTTCGATCGAAACACCGAAATCGCGATTCATTGATTGACCCAAGCCCGGGCCCCGAAGATCGCGGTGCCGACCCGTACGTGGGTGGCGCCGAGCTCGATCGCCAGGGCGAAGTCCGAGCTCATCCCCATCGACAGGAGCGTCAGCTCGTTGCGCGCCGCGATCTTCGCCAGCAACGCAAAGTGCGGCGCCGGTGGCTCGTTGACCGGCGGGATGCACATCAGGCCGACGATGTCGAGACCGTGGGCGTCCCGGCAGGACGCCAAAAACCCGTCGGTGTCGCCGGGCAGGACGCCTGCCTTCTGCGGCTCCGCGCCGGTATTGACCTGAACGAGGAGCTTCGGTCGACGGGGCTGCCTGGCAAGCTCCCGGGCCAGCGCCTCGCACAGCCCCGGGCGGTCGACCGAGTGGATGGCGTCGAACAGGGCCACGGCCTCGCGCACCTTGTTGGTCTGCAGCGGCCCGATCAGATGCAGCTCGAGATCGGGAAACCGCGCGGCGAGCGGCGGCCACTTCGCCTTGGCCTCCTGCACCCTGTTCTCGCCGAACACGCGATGCCCCGCCGCGATCACCGGCTCGACGGCATCCGCCGCAATCGTCTTCGAGACGGCGACCAGCGTCACCGACCGAGGGTCGCGGTTGGCCCGTCCGCAGGCGGCGGCGATGTCGCGCCGCACCGCATCGAGCCCGGCCGTGGCATCCGCCGGGGGCTCGGCGTCGGTGGTCGGCTTCATGACGACACCCTTGCGGATCGGAGGATCATGAAAGCGTTCACTCTCGTCGAACCTTTCAGACGAATCTTGCCTGCCGGGCTGTGGCTCATCCTAACACCTTGTCGGCCGGTTGACCCCGACCCTCCTTTCATGTCCTAGTGCACCGATTCCGAAGTTCGCATCACTTGGCGACATCCTCTGGCGCGAACTTCGGAATCCAAAGGTGCACTAGCAAGTCTATGATTCTAGTGCGGCTTTTAGGATTTGAAGTTCCTATGACGAACGCGCCGCACATCTGATAGGAACTTCAAATCCGCCGCACTAGTCGCCGGCGAATTCAGTCCCGGACGTTGCTCTGCGGGCCTCGTGCGGATCGCACCGGCAGGCGCGGAGCCGTGCGGCGTTTTCCGTCCGGACGCTGTCCGCGATCCGCGGGGCGGCCGACCGATCGATGCTTGCGGGATGCGGACGAATCGGGAATCGACTGTGACATGACGACGGAGCGATACAACGCCCGCGAGGCCGAGCCGCGCTGGCAGCTGGCCTGGGAAGAGCGGGGCATCTTCGTCACCCGCAACGACGACCCGCGGCCGAAGTACTATGTGCTCGAGATGTTTCCCTACCCGTCCGGCCGGATTCACATGGGCCACGTCCGCAACTATGCGATGGGGGACGTGGTGGCGCGCTACAAGCGAGCCGTGGGCTTCAACGTCCTGCATCCCATGGGGTGGGACGCCTTCGGCATGCCGGCCGAGAATGCCGCGATGGCCAACAAGGTCCATCCGCGCGCATGGACCTACGCCAACATCGAGGCGATGAAGGCGCAGCTCAAGTCGATGGGGCTGTCGCTCGACTGGAGCCGCGAGGTCGCCACCTGCGATCCGGCCTACTACCGCCATCAGCAGAGGATGTTCCTCGATTTCCTGCGCGCCGGCCTGGTCGAGCGCAAGCAGTCGAAGGTCAACTGGGATCCGGTCGATCAGACGGTGCTCGCCAACGAGCAGGTCATCGATGGCCGCGGGTGGCGGTCGAATGCGCCGGTCGAGCAGCGCGAGCTGACCCAGTGGTTCTTCAAGATCACGGCATTCGCCGAAGACCTGCTTGCCGCCATCGACCGGCTCGATCGCTGGCCCGAAAAGGTGCGGGTGATGCAGCGCAACTGGATCGGCCGGTCCGAGGGGCTGATGGTGCGCTTCGCCCTCGATCCGGCAACGACGCCGAACCGCGAGCCGGAGCTCGAGATCTTCACCACCCGCCACGACACGCTGTTCGGCGCGAGCTTCATGGCGATCGCGCCCGACCATCCGCTGGCCGCCGCGGCGGCCGTCGGCAACCCGGATCTCGCCGCCTTCATCGGGGAGAGCCGGCGTACCGGCACCGCCCAGGCGCTGATCGATACCGCCGAAAAGCTCGGCTTCGCCACCGGGATCGAGGCGATCCATCCGTTCGATTCGAGCTGGAAGCTGCCGGTCTATGTGGCCAACTTCATCCTGATGGACTACGGCACCGGCGCCATCTTCGGCTGTCCGGCGCATGACCAGCGCGATCTCGAGTTCGCCCGGAAATACGGCTTGCCGGTCACCCCGGTGGTGTGCCCGGACGATCAGGACCCGAAGCGCTTCGCGATCGGCGACGTCGCCTATGACGGCGACGGACGGATGATCAATTCGCGGTTCCTCGACGGTCTGACGATTCCGGAGGCCAAGGAAAGGGTCGCCGGCCTGCTCGAGCGCGAGATCCGCGGCGCCGCACCGGTCGGCCGGCGTCAAGTGAACTATCGCCTGCGCGACTGGGGCATCTCGCGCCAGCGCTATTGGGGCTGCCCCATCCCGATCATCCATTGCGAAGCGTGCGGCGTCGTCCCGGTCCCCGAGCAGGACCTTCCGGTCCGGCTGCCCGACGATGTCGAGTTCGACCGGCCGGGCAATCCGCTCGACCGCCACCCGACCTGGAAGCACGTGGCCTGTCCGGTCTGCGGCGGGGCGGGGCGGCGGGAAACCGACACCATGGACACGTTCGTTGATTCGTCCTGGTATTTCGCCCGCTTCACCGATCCGTGGATCGAGAGCGCCCCGACGCGACGCGATGTGGCGGATGCCTGGTTGCCGGTCGATCAGTATATCGGCGGCGTCGAGCATGCGATCCTGCATCTGCTGTACAGCCGCTTTTTCATGCGGGCGATGCGGGAGACGCATCTCGTCGATATCGACGAGCCGTTTGCCGGACTGTTCACCCAGGGCATGGTGGTCCACGAGACTTATCAGAAGGCCGACGGCACCTTCGTCGAGCCGGCCTCCGTGACGATCGACGCAGACGGCGGCGGCCGGCGCGCCCGCGTCACCGCCACCGGCGAGCCGGTCGAGATCGGCGCGATCGAGAAGATGTCGAAGTCGAAGCGCAACACCATCGACCCTGACGAGATCATGGAAAGTTTTGGCGCCGATACGGCGCGCTGTTTCATGCTGTCGGATTCGCCGCCCGAGCGTGACCGCGAATGGACCGAGGACGGTGTTCAGGGCGCGTGGCGCTTCGTGCAGCGGCTGTGGCGGCTCACCGCCGAGCTCGCCGAGCTCGCCGCCCCGCCCGGGGCGGGCCGCCCGGCGGAGTTCGGCGCGCCGGCGCTCGCGGTGCGCAAGGCCGCCCATCGCACTTTGTACGAGGTCACGCAGAACATCGAAAAGCTGCGCTTCAACGTGTGCATCGCGCACATCCACGAGCTCGCCGGCGCCTTGCAGGCGACGGCCGCGGCGGCGAGGAGCAATGGCGGCGTGACTCCGGAGCTGTCTTGGGCGATACGAGAGGCGATGGAGATATTGGTGCGGCTGTTCAATCCGATGATGCCGCATCTCGCCGAGGAGTGCTGGGCCATGATCGGCCACAACGGGATGGTCGCCGAGGCGGCATGGCCCGCGGTCGAGACGGATCTCCTGATCGAGGACACCGTCACGCTGCCGGTCCAGGTCAACGGCCGCAAGCGCGCCGACGTCACGGTGGCGCGGGATGCCGGCACTGCCGACATCGAGCGGGCGGTGCTGGCGCTCGAATCGGTGCGCCGCGCGCTCGATGGCAAGGTTCCGAAAAAAGTCATCGTTGTCCCGCAGAGGATCGTCAATGTGGTCGCATGAGAGCGGCGCGGCGCTCGGCCGCGCAGGGCGGTGGCTCGTGGCGGTGGCGGTGGCCGCAATGATGGCCGGCTGCTTCCAGCCTCTCTACGGCGAACGGACCGAGACCGGCGGGTCCGAGCTGCGGCAGAAGCTCGCCGCGGTCGACGTGGTGCAGATCGCCGCTCCCCAGGGAACGCCGGACGCCCGGGTAGCCGTCGAGTTGCGCAACGACCTGCTGTTCCAGCTGTACGGCGGCAGTGGCGCTGTCTCGCCGACCCATCGGCTGAACATCAAGATGACGACGTCGAAGTCGGCGCTGATCGTCGACATCGCCACCGGCCGTACCGTGGCGGAGATCACCGGCATCGACGTGACCTACACGCTCGTCGAGCTTGCGACCGGCAAGGTCGTGGTCAACGGCACCTCATTCTCGCGCGTGAGCTCCGACGTGCCAGGTCTGCAGCAGCGATTCGCCCGGGCAAGAGCGCAGCGTGACGCCGAGAACCGCGCCGCCGGCGTCGTCGCCGACGAGATCAAGACCCGGCTGGCATCCTACATGGTTGCGCGGACGTAAGTCTTTACTCATGGTTGCAATCAAGGCCACGGACGCCGACGCCTATCTGGCTCGTCCAGATCCGGCGCGGCCGGTCTTCCTGGTGTTCGGCCCGGATGCCGGCTTGGTGAGCGAACGAGCCGGCGCCCTCGTGCGCTCGGCCGTCGACGATCCCGACGATCCGTTCGCTCTGGTCCGGCTCGACGGCGACGAGCTTGCGGCCGATCCGGCGCGGCTGGTCGACGAGGCGATGACCATCCCGCTGTTCGGCGGCAGGCGCGCCATCTGGATCAAGGCCGGCGGGCGCGACTTCACGGCCGCCGTCGAGGCGCTGATGGGTCGGCCGGTCCGCGACTGCCGGATCGTCATCGAGGCGGGCGATCTGCGCCGCAACGCGGCCTTGCGGGTGCTGTGCGAGCGCGCCCCCATGGTCGCGGCGATTGCGTGCTACGTGGACGGCGAGCGTGATCTGGGGAGACTGATCGACGAGGAGATGCGGGCCGCCAATCTCTCGATCTCGGCAGATGCGCGAGGTGCCCTCATCCCGTTGCTCGGCGGGGACCGCCGTGCCTCCCGCAACGAGGTGCGCAAGCTCGCGCTCTATGCGCTCGGCAAGGCACGGATCGAGATCGACGACGTGGAGGCGGTCGTCGCGGACGCCTCGGCTCTCGTGCTCGACAACGTGGTCGACGCGGTTTTTGCCGGGCGCGCCGCCGAGGTCGAAACGAGCTTTGCCCGGGCCCAGGATGCCGGGATCGGACCTGGACGCATCGTGACTGCGGCGCTGTTCCAGGTCGCGCAGCTGCATCGCGCCAGGCTCGGGATCGAGAACGGTGAGTCCATTCAGGACGCCGCCGAGCAACTCACCGGCAAAGCCCAGTTCCGGCGCAAGCGGGCGGTCGAGGCGGCGCTGAAGACGTGGACCGCGGCCCGCCTGGAGCGGGTCATGGCGCAACTTGCCGAGTCCTCGCTCGATGCGCGCCGACTGACCGGGGCGGCGGCCGCGCTGGCGGATCCGGCGATCAGCCGTACCCTGCTGGCGGTCGCTCAGATGGCGCGCCCGCGCCACAGGGGTTGATCGTCAGGGATAAGTGACGAGACGGATGACGACGTATCAGAGGTTGGCGGTCGTCGTCACCCGAGCTCCAGGCGGCGGATCACCGCATCCAGCTGCTCGAGGCTGCGATACCTGATCCGCAGCTCGCCGCCCTGTCCCCGCATCTCGATGGTGACGACGAGGCCGAGCACGTCCGACAGCCGGCGTTCCAGCGCCACCGTGTCGGCGTCCTTGTCGTGGCGTTGCTGTCTCGGCTTCGCGGTCTTGCCGGCCTTCGCGGCCCGCTCCTGGGCCATCGCCTCGACCTGGCGAACGTTGAGGCCGCGCTCGACGATCATGCGTGCCATTGTCTCCGGATCGGCTTCGCCGAGCAGCGCCCGGGCATGGCCGGCGGTGATCTTGCCGTCACGCAGATAGACCTTGACCGAGTCCGGCAGCTTCAGCAGCCGCAGCATGTTGGCGACGTGGCTGCGGCTCTTGCCGACGATCTTGGCGATCTCGTCCTGGCCGTATTTGAACTCGTTGCCGAGCGCCTCGTAGCCCATGGATTCTTCGAGCGCATTGAGATCGGTGCGCTGCACGTTCTCGATGATGGCGAGCTCCAGCGCCTCGCGATCGTCGACCTCCAGGAGAACCACCGGCACGTCGTGCAGCCCGGCGCGCTGCGCGGCGCGCCACCGGCGCTCGCCGGCGATGATCTCGAAGGCATCGGCGGTCCCACGGACCGTGCGCACCAGAATCGGCTGGATGATGCCGCGCTCATGGATCGACGCCGCCAGCTCGTCGAGCTCCAGATCGGAGAACATTCGGCGCGGATTGCGCGGGTTGGGGCGGAGAAACTCCACCGGCAGCCGGCGCTGGCTGCGCGTGCGTTCGATCGCCGAGTTCTCGTCGCCGACATCGCCGATCAATGCCGCGAGGCCCCGCCCCAGTCGCGATCTTGCCATTTCCTCCGCCATCGCGGTCTCTCCTGAGCTCACGCGCGGCCCGACCTCCGCCGGCTGCGCTCTCTCGGTGGTGATGATCCGAGGGCGCGCACGGTCAGGCCGCATGCGCCGCCTTTTCACGCTGGATGATTTCCGAGGCGAGCCGCAGGTAGGCCTGGCTGCCGATGCATTTGAGGTCGTAGAGCAGCACCGGCTTGCCGTAGGACGGCGCTTCCGAGACCCGTACGTTGCGCGGGATGACCGTCTCGTACACCTTGTCGCCCATGAACTCGCGGACATCGGCAACGACCTGCCCGGCGAGGTTGTTGCGCGCGTCGTACATGGTCAGCACGATGCCGTGGATGGTCAGACCGGGATTGAGCGTGGTCTTCACCTGGTCGACGGTCTTCAGCAGCTGTGACAGCCCCTCCAGGGCAAAGAACTCGCACTGCAGCGGCACCAGGATGGCATTGGCCGCCGCCATCGCATTCACGGTCACGAGGTTGAGCGAGGGCGGGCAATCCACCAGAACGTATCCGTAGGCGACGCCGGCGCTCGAGCCGAGTGTGGCAAGCGCGTTGCGCAGTCGGAAGGCCCGATCACGTTCATGGGCGGCTTCGAGCTCGAATCCGGCCAGATCCATGGTGGACGGGCAGATATGCAGCCGCGGCACCGCTGTCTCGCGGATGGCATCGCGCAGCGCAGCCTCGCCCACCAGTACGTCGTACGTCGACCGGGCGCGGTTGCGATGATCGATCCCGAGGCCGGTCGACGCGTTGCCTTGGGGATCGAGATCGACGATCAGCACGTTCTCGCCGATCGCAGCCAGCGCCGTGCCGAGATTGATCGCCGTCGTCGTCTTGCCGACGCCGCCCTTCTGATTGGCAAGGGCGAGCACGCGGGGTCCGGCCGGAGGATGCGTCATGGTCGAAAATCCAATCCGTTACGACTGTCGGAAGTCCGCCGCTCGGCGCGCCGGACGACCACCACGCGCCCTCGCGGATCCGTTCGGCTCGGCACGAGTGTGGCCACAATGTTCCAATATTTAGCAGCTTGGGTCAATTCGGCATCAACATCTTGGCCCTTCGGAAACAAGCCTTGTGCACCGCTGTTTATCAGGGGCTGGGCGTAGCCGAGAAGGTCGAGAAGCGGCGACAGCGCACGGGCGGTCACGACATCTGCGGTCTGATTGAAGGCTTTCACGAAATCTTCGATTCGTCGATGGTGAACCACCACCGGCAGGCACAAATGTCGCGCCGCCTCGCGCAGGAAGGCGGCTTTCTTGCCGTTGCTTTCCACCAGATGGACCTGCGCGCCGTCGACATCGGCCAGCGCGCAGGCGATCACCAGTCCGGGAAAGCCTCCACCTGAGCCGAGATCGATCCAGATTCGAGCGGCCGGCGCGAGCGCGACCAGCTGGAGAGAGTCGGCGATGTGCCGCGTCCACAGCACCGGGATGGTTGACGGCGCGACCAGGTTCATCGTCCGCTGCCAGCGCAGCAGCAATGCGACGAGGCCATCGAGCCGATCTGCTGTTTCACGTGAAACATCCACAAGCGCAAGCGCCCGCTCCCGGTCCTCAGCCAGATCGACGGGCGCTGCGTCCGTTGAGCCTGGCTTGTCCGGACGCATGATGTTTGCTTGATCCGATCCGCGGCGATCCGCGCTATTGGTGACGCGCAACGCTCTTGGAGTTTTTCGTCCGTCGCACATGCACCGCCAACAAGGTCAGCGCCGCCGGCGTTGCGCCATCGATGCGTCCGGCCTGGCCCACGGTGCGAGGCCTGACCGCTGCCAGCTTCTGCTGCATCTCGGCGGACAAGCCGGGCAGTTGCGCGTAGTCGAGATCAGGCGGGAGCTCCAGGCTTTCGTCCCTCCGGTAGGCCGCCACGTCGGCAGCCTGTCGGTCCAGATAGACCGCGTATTTGGCATCGGTCTCGAGCTGCTCGGCGATACGCGACGGCAGGTCGGTCAATTGCGGCCAGATCCGCGCCACGTCAGCGATCGCCACATGAGGGTAGGACAGGAGCTCGAAGGCGGTGCGCCGGCGGCCATCCTTCTTGAGCGACAGGCCATGCCGTTCCGCCTCGTCCGGCGTCACCTGCAGCGCATGCGCCATCTGCCGCGCCTCGTCCAGGGCCGCCATCTTGGCGCGATGAAGCGCTCCCCGTCCCGGTCCAACGCATCCGATCGCCAATCCTTTCGCGGTCAGCCGCTGATCGGCGTTATCGGCCCGCAGGGACAACCGGTACTCGGCGCGCGACGTGAACATGCGATACGGCTCGGTCACGCCGCGGGTGACGAGATCGTCGATCATGACGCCGAGATAGGCCTCGGCGCGGTCGAACACTGTCCCGGCGCCGCCGGCAGCCCGCGCCGCGCCATTCAATCCGGCGATCAGGCCCTGGGCGGCCGCCTCCTCGTAGCCGGTGGTGCCGTTGATCTGGCCCGCGAGGAAGAGCCCCGGCGTCCGCTTGGCCTCCAGCGTCGGATCGAGCTCCCGCGGGTCCACGTGGTCGTATTCGATGGCGTAGCCGGGCCGGATCATCTCGGCCCTTTCCAGGCCCGGAATGGTGGCGACGAACGCGCGCTGAACGTCCTCCGGCAGCGATGTCGAAATGCCATTGGGATAGACGGTCGGATCGTCGAGGCCCTCCGGCTCGAGAAAAATCTGATGGCTGTCGCGTTCCGCGAAGCGGACGATCTTGTCCTCGACGGATGGGCAATAGCGCGGCCCCCGGCTATGAATCTGGCCCGAGTACATCGGCGAGCGATGGACGTTGAGGCGGATGATCTGGTGCGTGGCGTCGGTGGTCCGGGTGATGCCGCAAGCAACCTGTGGCGTCATGATCGGGCCGCTGATCATCGAGAACGGCTCGGGCGGCTCATCACCCGGCTGCATCTCCACCGCCCTCCAGTCGATGGTGCGGCCATCCAACCGCGGCGGCGTGCCGGTCTTGAGCCGGCCCAGCGCGAACCCGATCCGCCCCAGGGTCGCGGACAACCCGAGCGCCGGCGCTTCGCCGACCCTCCCGGCCGGGATCTGCCGCTCGCCGATATGGATCAACCCGCGGAGGAACGTCCCGGTGGTCAGAACCACCGCCCCGGCGCGGAGCCTCCGGCCGTCGGCGAGCACCACCCCGCAGACACGGTCCCCGGCGATCGCGAGGTCGTCGGCCTCGCCTTCGATCACCTCCAGATTGGCGGTCTCCCGGATCGCCCGCCGCATGGCCTCCGCATAGAGCTTTCGGTCGGCCTGCGCCCGCGGCCCGCGGACGGCCGGGCCCTTGCGGCGATTGAGCACGCGAAACTGGATGCCGCCTATATCAGCCACCCGCCCCATCAGCCCGTCGAGGGCGTCGATCTCACGCACCAGGTGGCCCTTGCCGAGCCCGCCGATGGCCGGGTTGCACGACATCGCGCCAATCGTCGAAAAGCGGTGGGTGACCAGCGCTGTCGCGGCGCCGACCCGCGCGGCGGCGGCCGCAGCCTCGCACCCGGCGTGCCCTCCGCCGATGACGATGACGTCGAAGCCCTGCTGCATGGCGCGAAATCCCGGAATTGCGCAATCTCTATCGGAGCGCAGGCCGGCGGTCAAAACGCCCGATGTTTCACGTGAAACTTCGACGCTATTTACCGATGCAGAAATCACGAAAGATCACGTCGAGGACATCGTCCACATCGACCCGTCCGGTCAGCCGTCCGAGCGCACGAGCCGCGAGCCGAAGCTCTTCGGCCACGATGTCCTCGCGCCCCCCCGCTCCCTCGGCGAGCGCCCGCTCCAGCCCGCGAACCGTCTCGCGCAACGCCGCACGGTGGCGCTCTCGTGTCACCAGGGCCGGCTCGCCGCCACTGAAACACGCCTTGGCATGGGCTCCGACCTGGCGTGTGAGCTCGTCGATTCCAAAACCCGTCAACGCGGAAACCGCAAAGCGCCGCCCGCCACGCTCACCTCCCCGCCCCGCCGTCCGGTCATCCGCCGGCAAGTCGACCTTGTTCTCGACCGTCCACACCGGAGTCGATACACTCGTGACAACCCCCGGCGGCGCGAGTTCGCGCGGCGCGACCACCCACAGGACGAGGTCGGCGCTTTCGGCACGCGCAACGGCGCGACGTACGCCCTCGCGCTCGACCGGGTCGTCGGTCGAGCGGACCCCGGCGGTGTCGAGGACCGTGACCGGAAAGCCATCGAGGTCCAGATGGACCTCGATGACGTCGCGCGTGGTCCCCGCATGGGGCGACACGATGGCCGCGTCGCGACCGGCGATCCGATTGAGCAGGCTCGATTTTCCCGCATTGGGCGGCCCGGCGATCGCCACCACCAGCCCGTCGCGCAATCGCTCCCCGCGACGATCGTCGGCAAGCGCGTGCCCGATCTCGTCGCGCAGCCCTCGCGCGATGTCGAGCGCCGGACCCATCAGATCCGCAGGCACATCCGCCTCATCGGAAAAATCGATCCGCGCCTCGACCAGCGCCAACGCCTCGATCAGCCGACCTCGCCACGCCTCGGCGCGACCCCCCAGCCATCCCTTGAGTTGGCGAAAGGCCTGGCGGCGCTGGGCCTCTGTCTCGGCCGAAATGAGGTCGCCCAGGCCTTCCACCGCCGTCAGATCGAGGCGGCCATTCTCGAAGGCCCGCCGGGTGAACTCGCCGGGTTCCGCCGGACGGAAGCCGGCGAGCCGGCCGAGCGCCGCCAGCACGCCGGCAACGACGGCGCGCCCGCCGTGGAGGTGCAGCTCAGCCATGTCCTCCCCGGTCTCGCTTTTTGGGCCCGGCAGCCAAAGCGCCAGGCCCTCGTCCAGGACCTCCCGGTCCGCGTCGCGCATCTTCGCCAGCGTGACGCGGCGAGGTTCCGGAACGCGGCCGATCAATGCCTTCAACCCGTCCCGCGCGCGGGGTCCCGACATCCGCACCACCGCGATCGCCGCAGGGGGCCGCCCCGACGACAGTGCAAAAATCGTATCGCGGTCGCTCATGTCGTCCCGCTGCGCGAACCAAACCGCCGGTCTGCCGTCGTCCTCGGGGGGCGCGCGGAAGCCAGGAAACGCCCTCGCTTTGTGCCTGCTCGAGGTTATCCTGTCACCGGAAAACCAGGAACCGCCATGTCCAATTCGACTTCAGCAATTACGCCGCGCGAAAACCGCCTGGCTCAGGAGACGAGCCCCTACCTGCTGCAGCACCGGCACAACCCGGTCGACTGGTGGCCCTGGGGCCCGCAGGCGCTCGCCGAAGCGCAACGCACCGGCAAGCCGATCCTGCTGTCGGTCGGCTATGCGGCGTGCCACTGGTGCCACGTCATGGCGCACGAGAGTTTCGAGGACGCCGACGTCGCCGCGGTGATGAACGATCTCTTCATCAACATCAAGGTCGATCGGGAAGAGCGCCCCGACATCGATCAGATCTACATGGCGGCGCTGCATCTGCTCGGCGAGCACGGCGGCTGGCCGCTCACCATGTTTCTCACCCCGGCGGGAGAGCCGGTCTGGGGCGGCACCTATTTCCCGAAGACCGCCCGCTATGGCCGTCCGGGCTTCGTCGACGTGCTGCGCGAGCTGTCTCGTCTCTTTCGCGATGAGCCGAATCGCATCGAGGCGAACCGCCACGCCCTGATGGGGCGGCTTGCCGCGAGCGCACGCCCCGAGGGGCACGTCGTGATCGGTCGCGACGAGATCGACGCGCTCGCGCAGCAGATCGCCGGCGCGATCGACCCGGTCAATGGCGGCCTGGGCGGGGCGCCCAAATTCCCCCAGGTCGCCCTCTTCGAGCTGCTGTGGCGCTACGGCCAGCGCGGTAACGACCGCGGCTTCGCGCTGGTCGATCTGACTCTTCGGCATATTTGCGAGGGCGGCATCTACGACCATCTCGGCGGCGGTTTCTCGCGCTACTCGGTCGACGCGCAATGGCTGGTCCCGCATTTCGAGAAGATGCTCTACGACAATGCCCAGCTCCTGGAGCTCCTCGCGCTCGCAGCTGCGCGCACGTCGAACCCGCTCTATCCGCAGCGCGCCCAGGAAACCGTGGCTTGGCTGGCGCGCGAGATGACCACTCCGCAGGGCGCATTCGCATCGTCTCTGGACGCCGACTCCGAGGGCGAGGAGGGCAAGTTCTATGTCTGGTCGCTCGCCGAGGTCACCGGGATCCTCGGGACCGACGACGCCGCCTTCTTCGCCCGGCATTATGACGTGAGCCTCGAAGGCAATTTCGAAGGCAAGAATATCCTCAACAGAATCAGAGAATTAGAGCGAACGTCCGAGGACGAGGCGCGGCTCGCCGAGCTGCGCGCCAGGCTCTTGGCGGTGCGCGACGGGCGCATCCGCCCCGGCCTCGACGACAAGGTGCTGGCCGATTGGAACGGCTTGATGATCGCCGCGTTGGCCAATGCCGGCGTGCTGCTCGACGAGCCCTCGTGGATCGCGATGGCCATGCGTGCGTTCGCTTTCATTGCCATCGACATGGTGCGGGGTGACCGGCTGGGACATTCCTGGCGCGAGGGAAGGCTCTTGTTTCCCGGGCTGGCGTCGGACTTCGCCGCGATGATCAGGGCAGCGCTCGCGCTGCACGAGGCGACCGGGGACGGCGACTACCTCCAGCGCGCGGTGTCCTGGCAGCGCGCCTTCGACCGGCACTACGCCAATCCGCGGACGGGCGGCTATTTCCTCACGGCCGACGACGCGGAGGGTCTGGTCGTGCGTCCGGATGCCACGTCGGACGACGCCACGCCCAACCCCAACGCGATCGCCGCCCAGAATCTGGTTCGCCTGAGCGTGCTCACCGGCGATGACCGCTGGCGTGACACCGCCGACCGTTTGTTCGACGGCATCCTGGCGATCGCGGCGCCCAACCTCTACGCCCACGTGGCGCTGCTCAACGCGCTGGATCTGCGGCTGCGGGCCGCCGAGATCGTCGTGACCGGAGATCGCCCGGATATGATCGATGCGGCGCTCAAGATTCCGTTCCTCGATCGGATCGTGTTGCGTGTGAGATCGGCCGATGCGGTGGGACCCGATCATCCGGCGCGCGACATCATCGCGTCCGCGCCGGAGGGCGCTGCCTTCGTTTGCCTGGATGGGCGCTGCTCGCTTGCCGTGACGGACGCCAAGCGGCTCGTCGAGCAGGTCGCAGCAATGCGTCGGTGACCGGCGCACAGCGCCGGAGAACCGTCAGGTATTCATCGACTCGAAGAATTCACTGTTTTTCTTGGTGTTGCGCAGCTTGTCCAGCAGGAAGTCGATCGCATCCATCGTCCCCATCGGATTGAGGATCCGACGCAGCACGTACATCTTCTTGAGCACGTCCGACGGCACCAGAAGCTCCTCCTTGCGGGTGCCGGACCGCGTGATGTCGATGGCCGGAAAGGTTCGCTTGTCGGCGACTTTGCGGTCGAGGATGATTTCCGAGTTGCCGGTGCCTTTGAACTCCTCGAAGATCACCTCGTCCATCCGGCTGCCGGTGTCGATCAGCGCCGTCGCGATGATCGTGAGCGAGCCGCCCTCCTCGATGTTGCGGGCGGCGCCGAAGAACCGCTTCGGCCGCTGCAGCGCGTTGGCATCGACGCCGCCGGTCAGCACCTTGCCAGACGACGGTACCACTGTGTTGTAGGCGCGGCCTAGTCGCGTGATCGAATCGAGCAGGATCACGACGTCGCGTCCGTGCTCGACCAGGCGCTTGGCCTTCTCGATGACCATTTCGGCGACCTGGACGTGGCGGACGGCGGGCTCATCGAAGGTCGACGAGATCACCTCGCCCTTCACCGACCGTTGCATGTCGGTCACCTCCTCTGGCCGCTCGTCGATCAGCAGGACGATCAGATAGCATTCCGGGTGGTTGGCGGTGATCGAGTGCGCAATGTTCTGCAGCAGCACGGTCTTGCCGGTGCGCGGCGGCGACACGATCAGGGCGCGCTGGCCTTTGCCGATCGGTGCCACGATGTCGATCACCCGCGCCGAGTAGTCCTTCTTCACCGAGTCCTCGATCTCCATGTTGAGCCGCGCGTCCGGATAGAGCGGCGTCAGGTTGTCGAAGTTGATCTTGTGGCGCGCCTTCTCGGGATCCTCGAAGTTGATCGTGTTGACCTTGAGGAGCGCAAAGTAGCGCTCGCCGTCCTTCGGGCTGCGGATGTGACCGTCGATCGTGTCGCCGGTGCGCAGGCCGAACCGACGGATTTGCGACGGCGAGACGTAGATATCGTCGGGGCCTGGCAAGTAATTGGCTTCCGGGGACCGCAGAAAACCGAATCCGTCGGACAAGACCTCGACGACGCCCTCGCCGATGATGTCGACCTCGCGGCTGGCAAGCTGCTTGAGGATCGCGAACATCAGCTCCTGCTTGCGCATCGTGCTGGCGTTCTCGATCTCGACCTCCTCGGCGAACGAGAGCAGCTCGACCGGCGTCTTCGACTTGAGATCCTGGAGTTTCATTTCCCGCATGCGGGTAATCCTGTGGTGGTGGCCGGCGGACGAAAATAGGGCCGGGCCGAACTGGAGGGATTCGCAGGTTCAGGGCGAGCAAGGCGGAACGCGCCTGGGGCCCGACGTCTCGACCAGTCCCCGTACGGACCGGAACCCGAGAATCATCTGCCTGCGTTCAGGGGAGTTATGCCACCATATGATAACGTCCGCCCATCGCGCAAGGGGATAGGCCCGTTACGGCCGCATTTAGAATGGCTTGAGCACCACCAGGATCACGATGCCGATCATCAACAGTGTCGGTAACTCGTTGATCACCCTATAGAATTTTTCCGACCTTGGGTTTCGGTCGGCTGCGAAATCGCGCACCCATCGGGCGAAAAATCCATGCAGCCCGGAGAGCAGGACGACCAGGAGGACCTTCAGCTCCAGCCAGCCCGCCGACACGAAGCCACCAGCCCAGACGAGCCACAGACCGAGCAGCCAGGTCAGGATCATGGCCGGATTGATGATGGCCTTCAACAGCCGCCGTTCCATGACCTTGAAGGTCTCGGACTGCCTCGACCCCGGCTCTGCACCGCAATGATAGACGAACAGTCGCGGCAGATACAGCAGCCCGGCCATCCAGGCGATCACGGCAATGATATGAAAAGCCTTGATCCACAGATACATCAGTCGGCTCAGCCGGTCTTGCCACGCACCCGTTCGAGCATCCGCTCGACGTGTGCGATGGGGGTTTCGGGGAGCACACCATGGCCGAGGTTGAAGATGAAGGGTCGGTCCGCAAAGGATGCCAGAACCTGATCGACCGAACGATCGAGCGCCCCACCGCCCACCAGCAAGGCAAGGGGATCCAGATTGCCCTGGACCGCAACGATCGGCGGCACGTGCTCGCGGACGAACCCGCGATCGACGGTCCAGTCGAGACCAATCGCATTGACCGGTACGCTCTCGGCATACCCGGTCAACAACACTCCGGCACCGCGTGGAAATCCGATCACCTTGGCGTCGGGAACCCGCGCCCGCACGGCCGCGACCAGCCGGCTGACCGGCTCGATGCACCATTTCCGGAACTCGCCCGGGGGGAGAACGCCGGACCAGCTGTCGAAGATCTGGACCGCGTCGACACCGGCCTCGAGTTGGGCCACGAGATATTCGGCCGATACCGTCGTCACCAGGTCGATCAGCTGGGAAAAGCCGTCAGGATCCCGATATGCGAAGCGCCTGGCGGGAGCCTGATCGTCGGTCCCGCGTCCCGCCACCATGTAGGTCGCGACCGTCCACGGCGCACCACAAAAGCCCAGAAACGTCACCGACTTCGGCAATTTCGGCTTGACCAGCCGGATTGTCTCGTACACCGGCGCGAGCCGGCCGAGCCCGCGGTCCGACCCCAGCCCGGCGAGCGCCGCAGCATCGGCGATCGGATCGAGGCGCGGTCCCTCGCCGGCATCGAACGTCACGCGCTGCCCGAGCGCATGCGGGACCACGAGGATATCCGAAAACAGGATCGCGGCATCGAAGCCGAAACGCCGGATCGGCTGCAGCGTGACCTCGGCGGCAAGCTCGGGATTGAAACACAGGTCCAGGAAGCTCGTCATGCCCTGCCGGATGGCCCGATATTCCGGCAGATAACGGCCCGCCTGCCGCATCAGCCAGACCGGAGGAATTGCCTGTCGTGTTCCATTCAGGACGTCGAGAACCGGCTTGGTTCCATCCTCTCGATTCATGCACAGCTCCCCTCAATCAATAAATCTTTAAGACTCTCTATTATTGAGTCTCTTAGGACAGCCGACTGGGCTCACGCCTCATTCTCAACATCCCATCCACCGTCCGTCCACAATCTACGCCCGTCCCGGTACGCTTTCCCACCTCGCGTTCCATCGCGCAAGTCACTGATTCAAGGCCGCGAAAGCGAACCGACCGGACACTTGTCCACGGGATAGCAACATCTCACCGTTCGGCGTCAGGGTTGTCGGCGGTTCGGTCCTCATCGGCAGGGTTGTGAACGAATCGTCCGCCCTGTGCCTGGCGGATGCTCCCGACGCTTGCACTTGCGCGCCGGACATGGCCTCTTCCCCAGGTCATCCACAGGGGCACGGGCCGCCATGGCGATTCGCTCCGGAAGTTTTTTTCACCTGCACCTGGTCTCGGATGCGACCGGTGAGACCCTGATCACGGTCGCCCGCGCGGCCGCCGCGCAGTACGCGACGGTGGCGCCGGTCGAGCACATCTACCCGCTGGTGCGCAGCCACAAGCAGCTCGACCGGGTGCTCGCCGAGATCGAGACGGCGCCGGGAATCGTTCTCTATACGCTGCTCGACTCGGAGCTGACCGATCGGCTCGAGGATAAGTGTCGCGAGCTCGGCCTGCCGAGCCTGTCAATCCTTGGACCTGTTCTCCGGTTGTTCCAGTCCTATCTCGGCGCTGAGACCAGTGCCAAGGTCGGAGCCCAGCACACCCTCAACGCCGAGTATTTCAAGCGGATCGACGCGCTCAACTATACGATGCTGCACGACGACGGCCAGCACACCGACGAGCTCGAGCATGCCGATGTGGTGCTGGTGGGAATTTCGCGTACCTCGAAGACGCCGACCTCGATCTATCTCGCCAATCGCGGCGTCAAGACCGCCAACGTTGCGTTGGTGCCGGGCGTGCCGGTGCCGCCGGCGCTCGAGCAGCTGAAGGACCCGCTCGTGGTCGGCCTCACCGCCAGCCCCGAGCGCATTGTGCAAATCCGCCAGAACCGGCTGCTCGGCCTCAAGGCGGAGCGAGCCAACGATCTTTATGTCGACCGCGACGCCGTTGCCGAGGAGGTGACGATATCCCGGCGGCTGTGCACCAAGCACGGCTGGCCGCTGATCGACGTCACCCGGCGCTCGATCGAGGAGACGGCTGCCGCGGTTCTGGCGCTGCTGACCGAGCGGCGCCGCCAATCGGCACCGTAAGATGTCACTGTGGTGCGCCGCCGCCCCGCTTGTGCTGGCCTCGAAAAGCGAGGTCCGCCGCACCGTGCTGGAGGCTGCCGGGTTGCCGGTCGAGGCGGTGGCCGCCGAGATCGATGAGCGTGCCATCGAGGCGCAAGCCGGACTCGAGGATGCCGGCGAGGTGGCGGCGCTCCTGGCGCGCGAGAAGGCGCGGCGAGTAGCCGACAGGCTCGCGGACCGGCTGGTGGTGGGAGCTGATCAAACGTTGTCGCTCGATCGCCGCAGATTCTCCAAGCCGACCAGTCGCGCGGCCGCGCGTGACCAACTGCTGGCGCTGGCCGGCCGGACCCACGAGCTTCATTCGGCGGTCGCCGTCGTGCGCGGTGACGCAATCCGGTACGAGCACGTCGCGGTGGCGCGTCTGACCATGCGACCGTGCTCGGCAGGCTTTCTCGACCGCTACCTCGACGCCGCCGGGTCGACCGTGTTGGCGAGCGTGGGCGGCTATCAGCTGGAGCGCATCGGCGTCCAGCTGTTCGAGCGCATCGAGGGCGACCATTTCACTGTTCTGGGTTTGCCGCTGTTGCCCCTGCTGGCTTTCCTGCGGCGTGAAGGAAGCCTCGCGTCGTGACTGTCGATCCGCATCCCCGCGCCTGCATCATGGGCCACAACGTGGCCTACTCGCGCTCGCCGTTCTTGCACGGCTACTGGTTGAGAACCCTCCAGCTCCCCGGCTCCTATGGTCTCGTCGATGTCGCGCCGGAAGATTTTCCCCGGTTGCTCCGCGACCTCGCGGGCCACGGCTACGTCGGCGGCAACGTCACCAAGCCGCACAAGACCGCGGCGTTCCGGCTGGTCGATCACCGTGATCCGGCGGCTGACGCGGTCGGCGCCGTCAACACGGTCTGGTACGAGGGCGCACTGCTCATGGGCGGCAATACCGACGTGCACGGTTATCTCGCCAGCCTGGATGACCAGGCGCCCGGGTGGGATGCATCCGCGGGCATTGCCGTGGTGATCGGCGCCGGCGGCGCCGCCAGCAGCGCCATATACGGGCTGCTGGGCCGCGGCTTGCGCGTCGCCGTCGTCAACCGCACGCTCGCCCATGCCGATGCGCTCGTCCGGCGCTTCGGTCCGCAGGTGTCGGCCCACGGCTGGACCGATCTGTCCCGGCTGCTCGCCGACGCGGTCCTGTTGACCAATACCACCGTGCTGGGTGCATCCGGCCAGCCGTCGCTCGATATCGACATCTCCCCGCTCGATCGTCGGGCCGTGGTCTGCGACATCGTCTATGTCCCGCTCGTCACGGCTCTGCTGAAGGTCGCTGAGCAGCGCGGACACCGCATTGCCGACGGGCTCGGGATGCTGATGCATCAGGCGGTTCCGGCATTCGCCAGATGGTTCGGCGCGACCCCCACGGTGACGCCGCAGTTGCGCCGGCTGCTGGAAGCCGATATCCGCGCCAGCACGTAGCGCCAGTGGTGATGCCGACGTCAGCTCGCGCCAGGACCATGCGGACGAAAGGTTCGTGATGCTCGTGCTCGGCCTCACCGGCTCGATCGGAATGGGCAAGTCGACGACCGCCCGTTTCTTCGCAGATGCCGGCGTGCCGGTGCACGACGCCGATGCGGCCGTGCATCGCCTCTACGAAGCCGAAGCGGTTGCGCCGATCGAGGCGGCGTTTCCAGGAACGACCGTCGCCGGCAAGGTCGATCGGCCGAAGCTCGCCGCGCGGGTGCTCGCCGACCCGGCCGCCATCCAGCGCCTCGAGGCCATCGTCCATCCACTGGTCCGCGAGTCGGCCGCCCGCTTCCTCACGGCCGCGGCGGCGCGCTGCGCCGGCGTCGCGGTGCTCGACATCCCACTGCTGTTCGAGACCGGTGCCGAGTCCCAGGTCGACGCCGTCGTCGTGGTCTCGGCGGGGCCGGACATCCAGCGTCAGCGGGTGCTCGCCCGACCCGACATGACGGCCGCGAAGCTCGACGCAATTCTAGCCAGGCAGATGCCGGACGCGGAAAAACGTCGCCGCGCGCATTTCATAGTGGATAGCTCACGCGACTTCGATTCCGCCCGGGCCCAGGTTCATGGCATCTTGCGCGCCGTGGCCGCCATGCCGGGCCGAAAGAGCTAGCCAGGTTCCCGACGACCCGGACCTGTTTCGGGCGTGGTTCCCGGTTCGCCCGACAACAACGCGCGTCAGGAAGAGATCATTTGCGCGAGATCGTGCTCGACACCGAGACCACCGGGCTCGATCCCTACCAGGGCGACCGGCTGGTCGAGATCGGTTGCATCGAGCTGTTCAACCGCATTCCGACCGGACAGAGCTTTCAGCGCTACATCAATCCGGAGCGCGAAGTTCCGGCGGGCGCCTTCGAGGTGCACGGCCTGTCGACCGAGTTCCTCAAGGACAAGCCGCGGTTCACGGAGATTGCCGACGAGTTCCTGACGTTCATCGACGGCGCGGCGCTGGTCATCCACAACGCCGCCTTCGATATCGGGTTCATCAATGCGGAGCTCGAGCGCGTCGGCAAGCCAGTGCTGGCCCGCGATCGAATCGTGGATACGCTGCTGCTGGCGCGGCGCAAGCATCCGGCCGGGCCGAATCGTCTCGATGACCTGTGCACGCGCTACGGCATCGACGGCTCGAGGCGCACAAAGCATGGCGCGCTGCTCGACGCGGAGATCCTCGCCGAGGTCTATATCGAGCTGACCGGGGCCCGCCAGGCGCAGCTCATCCTCCAGGAGGCCGGCTCGACGGTCGCGGCGGTCACCCACAGTACCATCCGGGTTCGCATGGCACCCCTTGCAAGCCGGCTTACCGTCATCGAGCGGGAGGCGCATCGGGCATTCGTCGCGACCTTGGGACCCGAAGCCATCTGGCGAGATTACGTCGAACTCGCCCAAGGCGACGCGCCGCGTTGAGCCGAGCGAACCGCGGCGACGGTGCCTGTTCAGCTGATCCGCGGGGCTTCCTGCCGGGCCTGTGTCTCGCTCATCTTCTGGCGATAAAGCCCGACGAAGTCGATCGGATCGATGAGCAGCGGAGGAAAGCCGCCGTTGCGCACCGCGGTTGCGATGATCTCGCGAGCGAACGGGAACAGCAGCCGCGGACACTCGATCATCACCAGCTGATGCACATGCTCCTGCGGCACGTTCTGGATGCGAAACACGCCCGCGTAGACGAGATCGAATACGAACAGAACGGTTCCGCCCGTGTCGGCCTTGCCTTCCAGCTTGAGCTCGACCTCGATGTCGCTCTCGGTAATCGGTTTGGCGTTGACGTTGATCTGGATGTTGATCGCCGGCTGCTGCTGGTTCTGGCCCAGGGAGCGCGGCGCGTTGGGGTTTTCGAAGGAGAAATCCTTGATGTACTGGGCGAGCACGTTGAGCTGCGGGGGCTGGTCCTGCGCCGGCCCGCCGTTGGTGATAGCCATCTCGATCTCCTCCGGACGCCATCGTTCGCTGCCTCTGGGGGGAGGTGTCTCGCGGCGGCGAACCCATAGGTCGCGGAGCCGGACGTGAACGCGCTTCAGGACCACTCCGCCGCCATGCGCTAACACAGGCTTTCCCGCCCGACAAGGATGACCCGAGGCGACCGGCGGGTCATCCAGCACCACGCGGTACGGGGCGGAGCATCGGCAAGTTTTTTCCAGTTCCGCAGGTTGGCGCCAGCGGCCGGATCGTCTAGTCTGCGCTGCAGATCGGGCCGATATCGGCCCGAGGTTCTCCGGCGGGGGCCCTTTGCATTGTCCCGCCGTGCGCCTACATAATATGGGCGGAATTGGTGTCCTATCCTGGCGCCGCCAACCTGCTGGCATCGAATCGATCCGACTGCCGCCGAGAGCGAGCAAGACGTGTTCTTCGACATCTACACCATCATTTTCCTGGTGCTTGCGGTATTCATTTTCCTCAAGCTCCGGAGCGTTCTCGGGCAACGCACGGGCCGGGAGCGACCGCCTTATGATCCCTATTCGGCGCGTGATGCGGTGCGCACCCCGGGAAACGACAAGGTCGTCGCCTTGCCGACCCGCGCCGCGCAACCGCCTCCGACCGCTCCCGAGACGACGCTGTCGTCGGAGCGCTGGAAAGGGATCGCCGAGGCCGGATCCTCGATCGCGACCGGGCTCGATGCGATCACGGTGCTCGACCGCGCGTTCGATGTCGGGCATTTCCTCGCGGGTGCGCGTGCCGCCTACGAGATGATCGTGACGGCTTTTGCCGAGGGCGACCGGCGCACGCTGAAGAACCTGCTGTCGCGCGAGGTGTACGAGGGTTTCGAGCAAGCCATCCGCGACCGTGAGGCGCGGGGCGAGACCGCCGAGACCAGGTTCGTGTCGATCGAGAAGGCCGACGTGACCGCTGCCGAATTGCGTGGCCGGACCGCTCAGATCACCGTGCGGTTCGTTTCCCAGCTCATCTCGGTGACCCGTGACCGCTCCGGGGCGGTGATCGAAGGATCGCCCGACAAGGTCACCGACGTCACCGACGTGTGGACCTTCGCGCACGACATGTCCTCGCGCGACCCCAACTGGAAGCTGGTCGCGACCGAAGCCGGGCAGTAGCCGGGTGATGCCTGCGGGGACAGCGCCTCCCCGGCGGGCGTGCCAGCGCAGGATCGCCATCGTGTTGGCGAGCGCGATCGTGACCGGCTTGATCGGGCCCGCATCTGCCGCCGCCGGGGATGCCCTGCGGTTTCCCGATGCCGAGCTCGAGCCGATTGGCTGGAACGACCTCGATGCATGGTTGAGCGACGATCAGGCCGCCGCGTTCGCGGCGTTTCTGTCCAGCTGCCGGGTCATGGTGCGACGCGCCCCCTCGCCGCATGAGCCTCCATCGATGCGGCTGGCGCTCGAGCTAGTATGCCGGCGCGCGCTCCGCGAGCCCGGGCTCGATGGCGACAAGGCGCGGGCATTCTTCGAGCAGAGCTTCCGCCCGTTGCGGATCTCGCGACTCGGCGAGACGCAAGGGCTGCTCACCGGGTATTTCGAGCCGATCGTGGATGGCTCGCGTTTTCCGACCCGCGAATTCACGGTTCCGCTCTACCGCCGTCCCGACGACCTCGTCGCACCCGGTCGCAGCATCGAGAACGGCTTTCCCAACAGGGGCGAGGTCAAGCGGCGGCTGCCCGACGGCAGCCTGGTGCCGTATTTCGACCGCGGTGAGATCGAGGACGGAGCGCTCGACGGTCGTCATCTGGAGATCTGCTGGCTGCGCGACCCGATCGCCGCATTCTCCATCCAGATTCAGGGCTCGGCCCGCGTGCGCCTGGAGGACGGGTTGACCTTGCGGATCGGCTACGACGGCTGGAACGGTCACACCTACGTGCCGGTCGGCCGCATCCTGATCGAACGCAACATCATCTCCAGGGAGGAGATGTCGCTCGAGCGCATCCGGCAGTGGATGAGCGAGCATCCCGACGAAGCGCGTGAGCTCAGGCGCAAAAACCAATCGTACGTATTCTTTCGTACCACCGGCCTCGGCGACGAGGGCGAGACCGCCGGCGGCGAGTCCGTGCGTCTCACTCCCGGCCGATCGATCGCCGTCGACGTGCCGCAGCACACCTACGGAACGCCGTTCTACATCGAGGCCGATCTGCCGCTCGACAGCGCCACGGCAAAGACCCCGTTTCGCCGTCTGATGATCGCGCAGGACACCGGCTCGGCCATCACCGGACCTGCCCGCGCCGACATCTTCTTCGGCTCCGGCGACGAAGCCGGCCGCGTCGCCGGCCGCGTTCGTCACCTCGGCCGCTTTGTCATGCTCGTCCCCCGCGAGATCGATCCGGTCCAGGCGGGGTTGAAAATGCCGCTTCCGCGCCCGCGACCGACCGTCCTGGCGCGCGGGGCCCGGTCCGGTCATGCCTCCCGTGCCTCCCGGCAGAGAGCACGGCATCGACGCCACAGATAAGCGATGAGCAGCGGATCCAAGCACGGCCGACGCCGATCGCTCACCGACGAGGAACGCGTGCTGTGGTCGACCGTGACCCGCGCGATCGTCCCTCTGGGAAGGCCGCGATCCCGCGATCCGCGGCCCGAGGAGACCTCTCTTCCGGTCGAGGCCGTGCCGGCAGGGCCCGCGATGGAGCAAGCTCTTGCGCCTCGACCCATCATCAGGCCGCCGCCGACCCCGGCACCACTCGATCGCCGGTTGAAACAGCGGCTTGCCCGCGGCAGCGAGCCGATCGATGCACGCGTGGACCTGCACGGCCTGACCCAGGCGGAGGCGCATGACCTGCTGGTGCGGTTCGTGCGCAGCGCGTCGGCGCGAGGCGCGCGGGTCGTGCTGGTGATCACCGGCAAGGGCGGCGGCGCCGGGCCGGGGGGCGAGCGTGGCGTGCTGCGGCGCCAGGTTCCGCACTGGCTCAAGGCGCCGGGGTTGTCCGACCACGTGGTTGGTTTCGCCGCTGCCCACGTCGGCCACGGCGGTGACGGCGCGCTTTACGTGCGCCTGCGCCGGCCAAGATCCTGAGCAAGATCCTGAGCACCCGCGGTCGCTACAGAATGAACCGCGACAGGTCGGCGTTCTTGGCGAGGTCGCCGACATGGACCTGAACGTAGGCGGCGTCGACGGTCACGGTCTCGCCGGATCGATCGGGCGCCGAGAACGAGATCTCGTCGAGCACACGCTCGATCACGGTCTGCAGACGGCGCGCGCCGATGTTTTCCACATTGGCGTTCACCTCGACCGCGATGTCGGCGATGGCGTCGATCGCATCGTCGGAGAAGGTCAGCGTGACGCCCTCGGTCGCCAGCAACGCTACCGTCTGTTTGATCAGCGAGGCCTCGGGCTCGGTCAGGATCTTGCGCAAGTCGTCGCGGCTCAGCGCCTTGAGCTCGACCCGGATCGGCAGCCGTCCCTGCAATTCGGGCAGAAGATCCGACGGCTTGGAGACGTGGAATGCCCCCGACGCGATGAACAGGATATGATCGGTCTTCACCGAGCCGTGCTTGGTCGATACCGTCGTGCCCTCGATCAGCGGCAGCAGGTCGCGCTGCACGCCCTCGCGCGACACGTCGCCGCCGATGCGCCCGTCGCGCGCGCAGATCTTGTCGATCTCGTCGAGGAACACGATCCCGTTGTTTTCCACGACGCGGAGCGCTTCGCTGACCAATTGCTCCTGGTCGAGCAGCTTGTCGGACTCGTCGTTGATCAGGATCTCGTAGGAGTCGCGCACGTTCAACCGGCGGGTCTTGCTGCGCCCGCCGAACGCCTTGCCGAACAGGTCGCCGATCGAGATGGCGCCCATCTGCGCCCCCGGCATGCCCGGGACCTCGAACATCGGCATCCCCGGGCCCGAGGCCTGCACCTCGATCTCGATCTCCTTGTCGTCGAGCTCGTTGGCGCGCAGCTTCTTGCGGAACGCATCCTTGGTTGCCTGGCTCGCGTTGGCGCCGACCAGCGCGCTGATCACCCGCTCCTCGGCCGCCAGATGGGCGCGGGCCGAGACGTCCTTGCGCTTCTTGTCGCGGGTGATCGCGATCCCCACCTCCACCAAGTCGCGCACGATCTGCTCGACGTCGCGCCCCACATAGCCGACCTCGGTGAACTTGGTGGCCTCCACCTTGATAAACGGCGCTCCGGCAAGCCGCGCCAGCCGTCGGGCGATCTCGGTCTTGCCGACCCCGGTCGGACCGATCATCAGGATGTTCTTCGGCAGCACCTCCTCGCGCAGCTTGTCGTCGAGCTGCAGCCGCCGCCATCGATTGCGCAGTGCGATCGCCACCGCACGCTTGGCATCGCCCTGTCCGACGATGAAGCGGTCGAGCTCGGACACGATCTCGCGTGGCGAGAACGCGCTCATCGCCAGCTCGTCCGCGACGGTCTTGGCGGTGCCGAAGGACACGGTCATGTGGTCAACGTTTCGATGCTGACGTTGCGGTTGGTGTAGACGCAGATGTCGGCGGCGATCGCCATCGCCTTGCGCACGATCGCCTCGGCGCCGAGATCACCGTCGAGCAGCGCACGGGCGGCGGCCAATGCATAATTGCCGCCGGACCCGATGCCCATCACGCCGCCTTCCGGCTCGAGCACGTCGCCGGTGCCGGTCAGCACCAGCGACACGTCACGGTCGGCGACCACCATCATGGCCTCGAGCCGGCGCAGATAGCGGTCGGTCCGCCAGTCCTTGGCGAGCTCGACGGCCGCGCGGGTCAGCTGACCCGGATACTGCTCGAGCTTCGATTCCAGCCGTTCGAACAACGTGAAGGCGTCGGCGGTGGCCCCGGCAAATCCGCCGATCACCTCGCCCTTGCCGAGGCGGCGCACCTTCTTGGCGTTGGCCTTGACGATGGTCTGCCCGATGCTGACCTGCCCGTCGCCGCCGATCGCCACGGTGCCGCCCTTGCGAACGGTCAGAACGGTTGTGGCGTGCCAGGAGTCAGGTTGTGAATGCGGCATCGGGGCCCGGGGCGCTGCGGCGTGAGCCGTGATGTAAGCGCTCACCGGGCTGGATGCAAACCGTGCGCTGCGGCCTCGATTCGACGCGGGAGGCACCCTGCTGTGGCGAATGGCGCCCGTGCCTGATATGACGGCGCCGTTCAGGCGAAAACCGGAAGGGCGCGGATGCGCAAGGCCTCGCTGCGGCGAACCACCAAGGAGACCGACATCGAGGTCGCGGTCGATCTCGACGGCACCGGCCGCTCCACGATCTCGACCGGAATCGGCTTCCTGGACCACATGCTCGATCTGCTGGCGCGGCACTCCCGGATCGATCTGACGGTCACCGCAAAGGGTGATCTGCACATCGATGACCACCACACCGCCGAGGATATCGGCATCGCGCTCGGCCAGGCGGTCCGGCAGGCGCTGGGCGACATGGCGGGGATCACCCGCTACGCCGACGTGCACGTGCCGATGGACGAGGCCCTGACCAGGGTCGCGATCGACATTTCGGGACGACCGTTCCTGGTGTTTGCCGCTGATTTCGGCCATGACAAGATCGGGGCCTTCGACACCGAGCTGGTGCGCGAATGGTTCCAGGCATTTGCAATGAACGCCGGCATCACGCTGCACGTTACCACGCTCTACGGCGCCAACGATCACCACATTGCCGAGTCGTGCTTCAAGGGCTTGGCGCGGGCCCTGCGCGGCGCCGTCGCCGTCGATCCGCGCGCCGCCGGCGAGGTGCCCTCGACCAAGGGCCGGCTCGGCGGGTGAGGCCATGGCGGACGACGCCGGCTCGCCGCCGATAGGCCAAGGACGGCGTGAACGCCCTCGAGAAAGATGCGCCACTCGAGACCAGCAGGAGGACCCGCATGGCGATCTACACGGTGCACGAGCCGCCGCGGCGCGACGCCGACGTGCTGGCGCATACCGACCGGTTCCGCTTCATCCGTGACGGATTTTCCTGGGGCGCGTTCCTGTTCGGGCCGCTGTGGATGCTGCGCCACCGGCTGTGGCTGGTGCTGGTGCTCTATCTGATCGTGCTGGCCGTCGTGCTGTTGGGGCTGCGCGCCTCTCCGCTTGGAATGGTGGCCGCGGTGGAGCTCCTCTCACTGCTGCTCGGCATCGAGGCGTCGACGCTGCGCCGCTGGACCCTCGGCCGCCGCCGCTGGACGAGCCTCGGCGTCGTCGTCGGCGACGATCTCGAGGCCGCCGAGCGGCGCTTCTTCGACGCTTGGGTCAAAGACCCGGGCGTCGCCCGGCTCCGCGCCGTGCCGGTTGCGCCGTCGACCATCATCCCGGCAACGCATGACGTGATGGGTCTGTTTCCCGAGGCGGGAGCACGGTCGTGACCGTCGCCATCGTCGATTACGGTTCCGGCAATCTGCACTCGGCCGCCAAGGCGTTCGAGCGGGCCGCGCGCGAATCCGGGCACGACCAGCCGATCGTGGTGACCGGCGATCCGGACGTCGTGCGGCGGGCCGATCGGGTGGTGCTGCCGGGCGTCGGCGCGTTCGCGGACTGCCGGCGCGGCCTCGATGCGGTCGACGGCATGGTCGAGGCTCTCGACGAGACGGTGCGGCGGAATGGCCGGCCCTTCCTCGGCATCTGCGTCGGCATGCAGCTCATGGCCGAGCGTGGCCGCGAATATGTGGTGACCGACGGGCTCGGCTGGATTCCCGGCGAGGTCGACAGGATCACCCCCGGCGACCCCGGCTTGAAGATTCCGCATATGGGATGGAACACGCTGTCCGCGGCGCGACCGCATCCCCTGCTCGCCGACATTCCGCTGGGGCCCGATGGGCTGCACGCCTATTTCGTCCACTCCTTCCATCTCAACGTCACGGATCGCACGACCCTGGTGGCCGAGGCCGACTATGGCGGCCCGGTGACCGCCATGGTGGCCCGCGACAGTTTTGCCGGAACCCAGTTTCATCCGGAGAAGAGCCAGCGCCTGGGGTTGAAGCTGATCGCCAACTTCCTGGCGTGGGCGCCGTGATTCTGTATCCGGCGATCGACCTCAAGGAAGGTGTGTGCGTTCGCCTCGAGCAGGGCGACATGGCGCGCGCCACCGTGTTCAATCGCGATCCCGCGGCGCAGGCCCGGACGTTCGAGCTCCAGGGCTTCGAGTATCTCCACGTCGTCGACCTCGACGGTGCCTTCGCCGGACAGCCGATGAATGCCGCCGCGGTGACGGACATCCTCGCGGCGATCCGCATTCCGCTGCAGCTCGGCGGCGGTATCCGCGACATGGCGACCGCCGAGGCCTGGCTGGCAAAAGGCGTCGCCCGGGTGGTCATCGGCACCGCAGCGGTGCGCGACCCGGATTTCGTCCGGCGGGCGGCCGCGGCCTTTCCCGGGCGCATTGCCGTCGGGCTCGATGCGCGCGACGGCATGGTCGCGGTCGAGGGCTGGGCGCAGACCTCGGAGCTTGCGGTGCTCGAAATTGCGCGGCGGTTCGAGGACGCGGGCGTGGCGGCAATCGTCTACACCGACATCGCGCGCGACGGCCTGCTCAAGGGTCTCAATATCGACGCCAGCATCGCGCTTGCGGACGCCGTCTCGGTTCCTGTGGTCGCGTCCGGCGGCCTGGCGTCGCTCGCCGATGTCCGCGCTCTGCTCGAGCCGCGGGCCGCAAAGCTGGCCGGCGCCATCACCGGGCGGGCGCTCTACGACGGGCGGCTCGATCCGGCGGCTGCATTGGCGCTGGTGCGCGCCGCTCGAGCATTGTCCGCCGAAGTGGGCGCCGGTTCGGCGAAATGAAAATGCGACGGCATCTGCATGAGGTCGTGATGTTCAAGGTTCGTGTCATCCCCTGCCTCGACGTCAAGGACGGCCGCGTCGTCAAAGGCATCAATTTCGTCGACCTGCGGGATGCGGGCGACCCGGTCGAGGCCGCGATGGCATACGACGCTGCCGGCGCCGACGAGCTGTGCTTCCTCGACATCACGGCGAGTCACGAGAACCGCGGCATCATTCTCGACGTGGTGCGGCGTACCGCCGAGGCCTGCTTCATGCCGCTCACGGTCGGTGGCGGCGTGCGCACCATCGAGGATATCCGGCGGCTGCTCGCCTCGGGGGCCGACAAGGTGTCGATCAACACGGCGGCGGTGAACGACCGCAGCTTCGTCAAGGAGGCGGCCGAGAAATTCGGCGACCAGTGCGTCGTGGTGGCGATCGACGCCAAGGCGGTGTCGAAGCCGGGTGAAGCGCCGCGGTGGGAAATCTTTACCCATGGCGGTCGCAACCCGACCGCCATCGATGCGATTGCCTACGCCCGGGAGGTGGTGGCGCTCGGCGCCGGAGAGATCCTGCTCACCTCGATGGATCGCGACGGAACCCGAAAGGGCTTCGACATCCCGCTCACCCGCGCGGTGGCCGACGCGGTCGCCGTGCCGGTCATCGCGTCGGGGGGCGTCGGCACGCTGCAACATCTGGTCGAGGGTATCCGCGACGGCCATGCGACGGCGGTGCTCGCCGCGTCGATTTTTCATTTCGGCGAGCATTCGATCCGCGAAGCCAAGGACTATATGGCGAAAGTCGGATTGCCGGTGCGGCTCGATGGGTGACACTCGGCGTGTTCCGGCGGGGCAAGACATGTGACACCGAGAGGCCGCGAGTGACGCGATGACCACGTTCACGCTCAACGATCTCGCCGATCGCATCAAGGCGCGCGCGGCGGCCGGTGCCGAGGCCTCCTATACGCGGCGGCTGCTCGACAAGGGCGTGGCGCATTGCGCCAAGAAGCTCGGCGAGGAGGCGGTCGAGACCGCGCTCGCCGCGGTCGGCGAGGATCGTGAACGGGTGATCGCGGAGGCCGCCGATCTCGTCTATCATCTTCTCGTCGTGCTCGAGGCTCGCGGCATCGCGCTCGCCGAGGTGGAGGCCGCTCTGGCCGGTCGGCAATTCAAATCCGGCCTCGAGGAGAAGGCGTCGCGCCCGCGGGATTAGTGGACCGTCAAATGGATCAGCGCGCCGACGACGGCCTCTCGCCCTACCGCACCTTCACGCGAGCGGAGTGGGCTGGTCTGCGCGACGACACGCCGATGACCCTGATGCCCGGCGAGGTCGCCCGGTTGCGGTCGCTGCACGACCGCCTCGACATGGCGGAGGTCGAGGAGATCTATCTGCCGTTGTCACGCCTGCTGTCGCTTTACGTGGCGGCGACCCAGCGGCTGTTTCGCGCGCAGCAGCGCTTCCTCGGCACCGAGGACGTCAAGATGCCGTACATCATCGGCGTCGCCGGATCGGTGGCGGTGGGCAAGTCGACGACCGCGCGCGTCCTCCAGGCGCTGCTCGCGCGCTGGCCGAACACCCCCAAGGTCGACATGGTGACGACCGACGGCTTCCTGCTGCCCAACGCGGTGCTGGAGCGCGAAGGCCTGATGGAGAAGAAGGGCTTCCCCGAGAGCTACGACCTGCCGGCGCTGCTGCTGTTTCTGTCCGACATCAAGGCCGGGCGGCGTCCGTCGCGCGCTCCGATCTATTCGCACCTCGTCTACGACGTCGTGCCCAACCACTGGGTCGAGGTCGATCGCCCGGACATCCTGATCGTCGAGGGGCTGAACGTGCTGCAGGCCGGCCGCCCGCCGCGGGACGGCTCGGCGATCCCGTTCGTCTCGGACTTCTTCGATTTTTCGGTCTATCTCGATGCCGACGAGTCGGTCCTGCGGACCTGGTATGTCGACCGCTTCCTCACCCTCCGCGGTACCGCCTTCACGGATCCCAGATCCTATTTCCACCGCTACGCCCGGCTCACCGATCAGGAAGCGATCGAGACCGCGACCGCGATCTGGACCCGGATCAATCTGGTCAACCTGCGCGACAACATCCTGCCGACCAGGCAGCGCGCCGATCTGATCCTCAACAAGGAGGAAAGCCACCTGGTCGAGCGGGTCGCGTTGCGACGGTTGTGAGACGCGGCGGACCGCGCTCAGCTCCGGTGATCGGCGCCGGCGTCGAAATGCGCGATGTAGCGCGGGTCGATGGCAGAGGTGGGCAGCACGATCAGCACATCGGTGGTGCCGAACTGATAATCGATGACGGCGCCGTCGCCGACGAAGGCGCCGAGCCGCAGATAGCCCTTGATCAACGGCGGCAGCTGGCGCAGCGCCTGCCTGGCGTCGATCGCCGCTTTCGCCATCCGGTTCATCTCCACGCGCCGGTGCGGCAGCGCCGGCGCGCTCCAGCCATCGGGCGCCGCGGCGAAATGATGGAGAAACGACAGCGCGAGCGCCAGCCGATCGGGGTCGGTACCGTCGAGGCTCGCGCAACCGATCATCACGTCGAGGCGATGCTGCAGCACATAGCTCCAGATCCCGTGCCACAGCAGCTCGATGGTGCGCCTGTTGCGATAGGGCGCGAGCACGCAGGAACGGCCCAGCTCCAGGAATCGTCGGCCGCGATGCCGCTCGAGCAGTGGCTCCACGTCGAACTCGCCGGCCGTGTAGAAGCCGCCGTGCCGTTCCGCCACGTCCTGGCGCAGCAACCGGTAGGTTCCGACCACAGCGGGCTTGTGCGGGAGCTTCTTCGTCCTGATCGCATGATCGACGACCAGGAGGTGATCGCAGATCGGATCGAAGGCGTCGATGTCGCGCTGGGCGAACAGCGCGGCGGCGTCGGCGATTGCCGACATTTCCCGGTAGAACACCCGGTAGCGCAGCTTTTGCGCGCGCCGCACCTCGCCGGCCTTATGGGCGAGCCGCACCTCCAGCGAGCCGATCCGCGCGAGCGTCCGGTTCGGCCTGGCCGACCGGGCTTCCGCGACCTGGATGCCGCTGTAGGCGCGCAGCGCCGGCG
>JBEKZK010000010.1:0-21206 GCA_049509935.1 Xanthobacteraceae bacterium
CGGACCTGGAAAGGCAGCAAGCCGGAATGCTTCACGGTGATCCCCATCGGGGACAACAAATGGTCGGTGATGCAAGGCACCTCCGTCAAGGCGTCATGGTCCAAATGATGCCGGGTCGTCATGCCCGCCCTTGTGCAGCCTTGTGCCGGCCGACCGCGTGAAGCGCGGTCAGGCGGCGTGACCCGATACGTCGCGGATCGTCGGGGCCTCGCCGGACAGCGGATTGGCCGGGTCCCATCGATAGCTGAGCGTCTCGAATCGCATCGCGCGGGCGTCGATCATGAGCAGCCGGCCGACGAGGCCGTCGCCGAAGCCGACGATTTCGCGGATCACCTCGAGGGCCATCATCGAGCCGACGATTCCGGTCAGCGCGCCGAGAATGCCGGCTTCCGCGCAGGCCGGAACCGTGCCGGGCGGCGGCGGCTCGGGAAACAGGCAGCGATAGGTGGGGTTGGGGCGCCCGTCCGCGGCGTTCTCGTGGGCCCGCAGCGTCGTCAGCGTGCCGTCGAAGGCGCCGACCGCACCGGTGACCAATGGCCGCTTGGCGAAGTAGCAGGAATCCGCCACCAGGTAGCGCGTCGTGAAGTTGTCCGACCCGTCGGCGACGATGTCGTAGCGGCGCACCAGGTCGAAGGCGTTGCCGGAGTCCAGCCGGACCGGGTGGGCCTCGACGGCGACATGCGGGTTGAGACGCCGGATGGCGCTGGCCGCGCTCTCGACTTTCGGTCCGCCGAGATCGGACACGCCGTGGATCACCTGGCGCTGCAGATTGGACAGCGTGACGACATCGTCGTCGGCCACCCCGATCGTGCCGACGCCGGCCGCCGCCAGATAGAGCAGCGCCGGCGCGCCGAGGCCGCCGGCACCGACGACCAGGACGCGGGCGCGTTTGAGCGCCGCCTGACCCGGACCGCCCACCTCGCGCAGCACGATGTGGCGCGCGTAACGCTCGAGCTCCTCGGAGGTCAGCATCCGGTCCGTCCGCCTCGCTGCAGCCCGGGCTGCGATTCCATGCCGGGCACATCGGATGTATCGGTCGGGCCGGTTTTTTCAATCCGCGCCATTTGCCGGCCCTTCCCGGTCCGCTACCTTCGCATGCCTTCGGGGGAGACCCGGCATGAGACTCTTCGCCGTGATGTCGCTGGCGCTCGTGGTGGCGCTGCCGGTCTGCGCGCAGACGCCACCCGCAACCCGCAAGCCGGCGCAACCCGATCCGGTGGCCCAGGCCTGGGCCGCCGTCCCGCCGGGCGATCGCAGGTCGATCCAGGGCGATCTGATCTGGACCGGCGATTACAACGGGCTGGTCAACGGCGAGCTCGGCGCCCGCGCCATCGCGTCGGTCAAGGCCTTCCAGAAAACGCAAGGAGCCCGGGAGACCGGATTGCTCAATGCGCAGCAGCGCGCCGCGCTGGCGGCGGCCGCCAAGGCGAGGCAGGAGGCCGCCGGCTGGACGATCGTCGATGATCCGGCGAGCGCGACGCGGCTCGGAATCCCGGCCCGGCTGGCGCCGCAGACCACCGCCGCCAAGACCGGCAGCCGCTTCGCCTCGGCGGCCGGTGACGTGGTGATCGAAACCTTCCGGATCGGCGAGCCCGGCACCACGCTGCAGTCGGTGCTCGAGCAGCTCAAGAAGGAGCCCGGCCGCAAGACCGACTACGAGGTCGTGCGGGGGGATTTCCTCGTGATGTCCGGGCTGCAGGGCGCCCGGAAATTCTATATCCGCGCCCAGGCCGGCACACAGTCCGGCAGCGCCGAGGTTCGCGGCGTCACCATCGTGTACGAGCAGGCCGTGAGCCGGGTCATGGACCCGATCACGGTCGCGATGTCGAGCGCGTTCGCGGCGTTTCCCGCCGGCGTAGTCGCCGCCGCGCCGGTGCGGCGCAAGGTCGAGTATGCGACCGGCATCGTGGTCGGCGCCGCCGGCCATGTGCTGACCGACCGTCAGGCGACGGACGGATGCCAGGTCATCACCGTCGAGGGGCTCGGGCCCGCCGAGCGGGTCGCCGACGACAAGGATGCCGGGTTGGCGCTGCTGCGCGTGTTCGGTGCCGGCGATCTCAGCCCGCTCGTGCTCGCGACCGATGCGCCGCCGGGCGCCGACCTCACCCTGGTCGGCGTTCCCGACCCGCAGCAGCAGGACGGCGGCGGCGCCGTCGTGGCGGTCAGGACACGGGTCGTCGCAGCCGGCGCGGCGGCGGTCATCGAGCCGGCGGCGGGGCCCGGATTTTCCGGTGCCGCGGTGATCGACGGACACGGCCGGCTGGCCGGCATGGCGCAGCTGAGGATCCCCATCGTGGCCGGGCTGCCGCCGGCCGCGCCGCAGGCCGTCCTGGTTCCGGCGGCGTCGATCAGAGACTTCCTCGACCGTCATCGGGTCGCATGGTCGGCCGCGACCGCATCGGGCATGGAGGCCGCCAAATCGTCGGTTGCGCGCGTGATCTGCGTCCGCAAATGACAGCCGCTCATCGGTTCTTGAAAGCGGCGGCGCGCTTTTCCACGAAGGCGGCCATGCCTTCCTTCTGATCCTCGGTCGCAAACAGCGAGTGGAACACCCGCCGCTCGAACCGGATGCCTTCGCCGAGCGTGGTCTCGAACGCCCGGTTGACGCTCTCCTTGGCCACCATGAGGGCCGGCAACGACATCGACGCGATGGTCTCGGCGACCTTCATCGCCTCGTCCATCAGGCTCGCCAGCGGCACAACGCGGGCGACGAGGCCGGAACGCTCGGCCTCCGCCGCATCCATCATGCGCCCGGTGAGACAGAGGTCCATGGCCTTGGCCTTGCCGACCGCGCGGGTGAGACGCTGGGTGCCGCCGATCCCCGGGATGACGCCGAGCTTGATCTCGGGCTGGCCAAACTTGGCGTTGTCGGCCGCCACGATGAGATCGCACATCATGGCGAGCTCGCAGCCGCCGCCGAGCGCAAAGCCGGCGACCGCCGCCACCACCGGCTTGCGCGCCCGCGCGAGCGGATCCCAATTCGCCGCGAAGTCCCCGAGGAACGCCTCCATGTACGACTTGCCGGCCATCTCCTTGATGTCGGCGCCCGCCGCAAACGCCTTGTCGGAGCCGGTCACCAGGATGCAGCCGATGCCGGCGTCGGCTTCGAGCCCCGCGATCGCCGTCGTCAGCTCGGAGATCAGCGCCGCGTTCAGCGCATTGAGCGCCTGCGGCCGGTTGAGCCGGACCACGCCGACCTTGCCGCGCGTCTCCACGATGATGTTCTGGTAGGCCATGGGGCGCCTCTCCTCTGTTTGGTCAATCGAGCCTGGTGTCACTTCTGGCATGTCGGACAGTAGAACGTGGAGCGTCCGTTCTGCACGATGCGCCGGACCGTGCCGCCGCAGCCGGGCGTCGGGCAGGGCAGGCCGTCCCGGTCATAGACCCGGAAGTGATGCTGGAAATAGCCGAGCTCGCCGTCGGTGCGGCGATGATCGCGCAGCGACGAGCCGCCGGCGCGCACCGCCTCGTTGAGCACGTCCTTGATCGCCCCGACCAGCGCTTTGGCGCGCGGCGTCGGCTTGCCGGATCGGGTCGCCAGCGTTCGGGCAATGCGCTTCGGCGACAGCCCGGCGCGATGCAGCGCCTCGCACACATAGATGTTGCCGAGCCCCGCCACCACCTTCTGGTCGGACAGTGCCGCCTTGAGGCTGGTGTTCTTGCGGGCGCACGCGCGTGCCAGCATGGCGGCGTCGAAGGCGTTGCCGAGCGGCTCGGGCCCGACCTCGCGCATCAGCGGATGGTCCGACAGCCCGGCGCGCGGCACCAGCAGCATCAGGCCGAAGCGGCGCGGATCGTTGAAGGTGACGCGGACACCGGACGACATGTGGAACACCACATGGTCGTGGGCGCGGTCCTGCGACCGCTGGTGATGGAAGTCGCCCGGCATCGTCTCGCCGTCCTCGGCGGCGACGCGGAACGATCCCGACATGCCGAGATGCATCAGCAGCACCTCGCCGGAGGTCAGATCGGCGAGCAGATATTTTGCGCGGCGGCCGAGCCCGGTCACGGTCTGGCCTTCGAGCCGTTTGACGAAGTTCTTCGGGAACGGCCGCCGCAGGTCGGGACGGCGCGCCTCGACACGGGCGAAGCGGGCGCCTTCCATGACCGGGGCGAGGCCACGCCGCACGGTCTCGACCTCGGGCAGCTCGGGCATGGCCGTTCCGTTCACGCGGCGGATTGCGGGGGGATTTGATAGCGCCGTTGCGATCGCCGCGCTATGGTCCGCGCGCCGGCGGGCCTCTCCTGCCCGACCGGACCGAGGCAGGGGCGATGCGCGAGGAACTGGCTGCGCGCGATACCGATTTCGGCTTTCGACGGGTGCCGCTCGCCGCCAAGCAGCGGCTGGTCGACGACGTCTTCGGTGCGGTGGCGCGACGCTACGATCTGATGAACGACCTGATGTCGGGCGGGTTGCATCGCGCCTGGAAGGACGTCCTGGTGACGGCCGTCGACCCGCCGCGCAGCAGCCGGCCGTTCCGCCTCGTCGACATCGCGGGCGGCACCGGCGACGTGGCGTGCCGTGTCGTCGCGGCGGGCGGGTCGGGCACGCGGGCGACCGTCATCGACCACAGCGGCGAGATGCTCGGTGTCGGCCGCGAGCGGGCGCGGCAGCGCGGGCTCGACGACGTGATATCGTTCGTCGAGGGCAATGCCGAGGTCCTGGCGCTCGCCGACGGGGTGGCCGATGCCTGCACGATCGCGTTCGGCATCCGCAATGTGCCACGGATCGAGCGGGCGCTGGCCGAGGCCTTCCGGGTGCTGAAACCGGGCGGGCGGTTTCTCTGCCTCGAATTTTCCACCATCGACGTCCCCGGCCTCGACCGGCTCTATGACCTCTACTCGTTCAACCTCATTCCGGCGCTCGGTCGCCTCGTCGCAGGCGACGCCGAGCCGTATCGATACTTGGTGGAATCGATCCGCAAGTTCCCGAAACCCGAAACCTTCGCCGCGATGTTGCGCGAGGCCGGATTTCGCCGCGTGTCCCACCGGATGATGTCCGGCGGCATCGTGGCGTTGCATTCCGGCTGGCGGCTCTAGCGCGCGCCGGTGTCGCACCTCTCGCGCTGCCCGTGATCTCCAGCCTGGTCCATCTCGCCCGGCTCGCCCGCGGCGGCTACGTGTTCGCCCGCGAGGGTGTGCTCGGCCTCGTCGAGCCGAGGCTGTTGCCGTTCGCGCCGCGACAGGCGCTTCGGCTGGCGCGCCTGATCGAGCGGCCGACCAGCGGCGGCGCGGCGGTACGGCTCGCCGCCGCGCTGACCCAGCTGGGGCCCGCCTACGTCAAGCTCGGCCAGTTCCTGGCGACCCGGCCGGATGTGGTCGGCATGGCGCTGTCCCGCGACCTGGAGAGCCTGCAGGACAGGATGGCGCCGTTTCCGCAAGCCGAGGCGGAGGCCGCGGTGGCGGACGGGCTGGGCAAGCCGGTGCGCGACATCTTCGTCGATTTCGGCCCGCCGGTCGCCGCGGCCTCGATCGCGCAGGTGCATCGCGCCACCGTGATGACCGACGACGGGCCGCGGCCGGTCGCCGTCAAGGTCCTGCGGCCGGACGTCGAGCATCAGTTCAAGATCGATCTCGATGCCTTCCAGTTCGCGGCGCGGCTGGCCGAGCGGTTCTCCGCCGAGGCACGACGGCTGCGGTTGATCGAGGTCGTGGACACGCTCGCCCGATCGGTCACGCTGGAAATGGATTTTCGCCTGGAGGCGGCGGCGATCTCCGAGATGGCGGAGAACACCAGGGAGGATCCCGATTTCCGCGTGCCGCGGATCGACTGGGAGCGCATCTCCAAGAGCGTGCTGACACTGGAATGGATCGACGCCACGCCATTGTCCGACCGCGAGGCGCTGCTCGCCAAGCATCTCGACCTCCCTCAGCTCGCCAGCGCGCTCATCCAGACCTTTCTGCGCCACGCCATCCGCGACGGCTTCTTTCACGGCGACATGCATCCGGGCAACCTGTTCGTCGACGATGCCGGCAAGCTGATCGCCGTCGATTTCGGCATCATGGGCCGGCTCGGGCCGAAGGAGCGGCAGTTTCTGGCGGAAATCCTGCTCGGTTTCATCACCCGCGACTACCGTCGCACCGCGCAGGTGCACCTCGAGGCGGGCTACGTTCCGCCGCAGCATTCGGTCGAAAGCTTCGCCCAGGCGATCCGCGCGATCGGCGAGCCGATCCACAGCCGGACCGCCGCCGAGATCTCGATGGCGAAGCTGCTGACCCTCCTGTTCGAGGTCACCGGCCTGTTCGACATGCGTACCCGGCCGGAGCTGCTGCTGCTGCAGAAGACCATGGTGGTCGTCGAAGGCGTGGCGCGCTCGTTCGATCCGGCGCTGGACATGTGGTCGACCGCCGAGCCGGTGGTACGCGAGTGGATCGAGCGGCGGCTCGGGCCGGTCGGCCGGCTCGAGGATGCGGCCGGCGGCGCCGTGGAGGTCGGGCGGTTCCTCGGCGAGGTTCCGGTGCTGCTCGGGCGCGCCGCGCGAATCGCCGATCAGCTCGACGCGGCGACCCGGGACGGTCTCGTGCTCGCGCCCGAGACGGTCGCGGCGATCGGACGGGCCGAGGCGAGCCGCAACCGCTGGGCCACGGTGGCGCTGTGGGTCATCGCCGGGCTGCTGGCGCTCGGCCTGTGGGGCCGATGAGATGAGGCTGGCCACGCGGCTGTCCCGCATTGCGGCCGCCCCCATGCGGACTACTGTAGGACGGCGCCGAGCCGGTCGCCCGTGAGCGAAGCAACAACGCCATGCTGAGCAGCAAGCACATCCTTCTGATCATCGGCGGTGGGATCGCGGCCTACAAGTCGCTCGATCTGATCCGCCGGCTGCGCGAGCGCGGCGCCGCGGTGCGCGCCGTCATCACGCCGGGCGGACGGGAATTCGTGACGCCGCTCGCCGTGGCGGCGCTGACCGGCAGCCGCCCCTTCACCGAGCTGTTCGATCCGGCGAGCGAGCTCGACGTCGGCCATGTCCGGCTCTCCCGCGAGGCCGATCTCATCGTGGTGGCGCCGGCGACCGCCGACCTGATCGCCAAGATGGCGGGCGGTCACGCCGACGATCTGGCGACCGCCGTGCTGCTTGCAACCGACAAGCCGGTGCTGATCGCTCCTGCCATGAACCCGCGCATGTGGGCGCACCAGGCGACCCGGCGCAACCTGGCCCTGCTCGTCTCCGACGGCATCGCGACGGTCGGGCCCAACAGCGGCGAGATGGCGGAGCAGGGCGAGCACGGCGTCGGCCGCATGGCGGAGCCGCTGGAGATCGTCGCGGCGATCGAGCGGCAGCTCGTTGGGCGGACCGCCGGGCCGCTGTCGGGACTCCGTGTCGTCGTCACGTCGGGCCCGACCCATGAGCCGATCGACCCGGTGCGCTATCTCGCCAACCGCTCCTCGGGCAAGCAGGGGCACGCGATCGCGGCCGCCGCAGCGGCCGCCGGGGCCGACGTTGTCCTGGTGTCGGGTCCGGTCGATCTTCCCGCTCCCGCGGGCGTTGCCACCATCAGGGTGGAGACCGCCCGCGACATGCTGGAGGCGGTCGAGGCCGCGCTGCCGGCGGACGTCGCGGTGTTCGCCGCCGCGGTGGCGGACTGGCGGGTCGCCGAGGCGGGCGCACACAAGATCAAGAAGGGCCGGGCGACGCCGACGCTGGCGCTGGTGGAGAACCCCGACATCCTGGCGACCGTGGCGCAGCACAGGTCGCAGCGGCCGCGGCTGGTGATCGGCTTTTCGGCGGAGACCGACCATGTGATCGACAATGCCAAGGCCAAGCTTGCCCGCAAGCGCTGCGACTGGATCCTCGCCAACGACGTGTCGCCGGCAACCGGCATCATGGGCGGCGACGACAACGCGGTCCATCTGGTGACGGCGTCCGGCGTCGAGTCGTGGCCGATCCAGCCCAAGACCGCGGTCGCCAGGATGCTGGTCGAGCGCATCGCCGGCGCGCTGCACGAGGCCGACCGATGAGCGACGTCGAGGTCCGCGTGATCCGTCTGCCTCATGGGGCCGGCCTCGCCCTGCCGTCCTACCAGTCGGCGCTGGCCGCCGGGCTCGACCTGCTCGCCGCGGTGCCCGACGGATCGCCCCTCGTCATCGCGCCGGGTCGCTGGGCGGCGGTGCCGACCGGCATCGCGCTGGCGCTGCCGCCGGGCACCGAAGGCCAGGTCAGGCCGCGCTCCGGCCTCGCGGCGCGCAGCGGCGTGTCGGTGCTCAATGCACCCGGCACCATCGACGCCGACTACCGCGGCGAGGTGCAGGTGCTGCTGATCAATTTCGGCGCCGAGCCGTTTGCGGTCGCCCGCGGCATGCGCATCGCACAACTCGTCGTAGCCCGCGTCGCGCATGCACGCCTGGTCGAGACCGAGCAACTCGCCGAGACCGGCCGCGGAACCGGCGGTTTCGGTTCGACGGGTGTCTCCTGAGGCGCAAGTCGAGGCGCAAGTTCAGCTGGACCGGTTACCTAGAGTAATATACTACCAAGCCAGTCGGGGCTGGATCGTTCGGCATGTCGCTGCTGCCGCGCAGGGGCTTGTACGCCATTGCCGCTGTCATCGATGTGGCGGTGCATGCGCGCCGCGGTCCGGTCAGCGCCAAGGTGATTGCCGCTCGGCATGGATTGCCGCCGCGTCACCTCGAGCCGGTCCTCCAGGCACTCGTTCACGATCGCATTCTCCGCGGCGTGCGCGGCCCGCACGGCGGCTACGAGCTCGGCCGCCACGGCCGGCAGATCACGGTCGACGACATTCTGCGCGCCGTGGAGGACGTGGGGCAGAGCGACGACGCCGATCCGCTGGGCTCGCCCGTGGTGGCCACGGTCGTGATACCGGCGGTCGCCGAAGCCGAGCGCGTATTTGCCGCCACGCTCGCCATGGTCGACGTCGAAGAGCTGGTGCGGCGTGCCGAGACCGCGGGAGAGTCCAGCGTTCGCGGCGGACTGCCGGAGCTGAGGCGTTCGCACAGCCTGTGAACAACGGGGATAACCCGGCCGAGGCCCGCCGCGGTTTCGGGCGTCCGACCATGCATCATCGCCGGCGCGGGAACCGGACTGGCGGCGTTCACGGTCTGGACTCTTACGGCTGCGTCGACCTTGGAGTTAGAGTGCCGGCGATTCGTGGCCGGATGGCCGACGCCGTTCGCGCTCCGGTCGAGCCGACCGCTCGGCGGAACGGATGCGGAGCGACTCAGGGGCAGCGACAATGCCGGGCACGATCCGGGCGAGATGCGCAGACCATCTTGCTGCCCCGCCGCATCGAGTCGGCGCATGTCCGGGCGGCGGCAAACCCCATAAGCAGACGGAAACGCGCTCCAGAACCGTGCGTTCTGCGTCCTGCCGCGCCGGGTCCTGCTGTACCGGCATCCTGGCAGCGGCCGTCTCCGGCATCGCGTCCCCGACGGAGGCCGTGGCAGCCGATCCGCACCAGTGGTCGTTCCTGCAGAGCTACGCGGCCGCGTTCACGGCGCTCGAGCGTCACGAGGTCGCCGCCCTGGCGCTGACGCTCGGCACCATCTGTTTCGCGGTGGTCACCGCCGTCGCCCTGGTGCGCAGCCACGTCCGCGCCGCCCGGGCGGAGGCGGCGGCGCGCGATGAGATCGCCAGGCTCACCGAGGATCTCGACCGCGCCAATGCGCTGGTGCTCGCCGAGCCGCAGGTGGTGATCGCCTGGTCGGCGGCCGACGACGAGCCGGAGATTCTCGGCGATCACACCATCGTCGGCCCGATTCCGCGCCGGGTGCTCGCCTTCGGCACCTGGCTCGATGCCGAGCGGGCGCTCGCCATGGAGCTCGCCGTCGAGGCCCTGCGCGGCAGCGGGCAGCCTTTCGCAATGTCGCTGACCACCCTGCGCGGACGTTACGTCGAGGCCGACGGCCGCGCGATCGGCGGCCGCGCGGTGCTGCGCATCAAGGAGCTGACCGGGGCCAGGCGCGATCTGGTCGAGCTCGAGGTGCGGCATCAGAAGCTCGAGCACGACATCGCGGCGGTCCGTGCGCTGACCGAGAGCTTGCCGTCGCCGATCTGGGCGCGCGACGAGACCGGGCGCATCGCCTGGGTCAACGCCGCCTATGCGCGCGCCGTCGAGGCACGCGACGCCGCCGACGCGGTGACGCGCGGCCTCGAGCTTCTCGATCGCGCGGCGCGCGACGACGTGGCGCGCACGCGCGCCAGCGGTGAGACCTATCGGGCGCGGCGGCCGGTGATCGTCGCCGGCACGCGCCGGATCCTCGACGTCATCGACCTTCCGACGCAGAACGGCAGTGCCGGGCTCGGCATCGACATGACCGAGGCGGAGGGAGTGCGCGACGAGATCGCCCGCATGGTCCATGCGCATCGCCGCACCCTCGATCAGCTGCCGACGGCGGTCGCGATCTTTGCCGCCGACCAGCGGCTCACCTTCTACAATTCCGCCTACCGCGGGCTGTGGGGGCTCGGCACCGAATTCCTCGACCAGAATCCGACCGACACCGAGGTGCTCGACCGCCTGCGCGCCACCCGCAAGCTTCCGGAGCAGGCCGATTTTCGCTCCTGGAAGAACCAGCTGCACGAAGCCTATCGGGCGATCGATTCGCAGCAGCACCTGTGGCATCTCCCCGACGGCCGGACGCTGCGGGTGGTCACCACGCCCAACCCGGAAGGGGGGATCACCTATCTGTTCGACGACGTGACCGAGCGGCTCGATCTGGAGCGGCGCTTCGATGCGCTGATCCGGGTCCAGGGGGAGACGCTGGACAATCTGTCGGAAGGCGTCGCGGTGTTCGGCAGCGACGGCCGCCTGCGTCTCAACAATCCGACCTTTGCCAGCATGTGGAGCCTGTCACCCGCGATGCTGGCCGAGCGGCCGCACATCGAGGCGGTCATCGCCCGCTGCCGGCCCCAGCAGCGCGACGACGACGCGTGGCAGCTGCTGCGCGGCGCGGTGACCGGCCTCGAGCACCGCGAAGCGGTCGCCGGCCGCCGCATCGAGCGCAGCGACGGCAGCGTGGTGGTCTGCGCCACCGTGCCGCTGCCCGACGGCGCGACGCTGGTCACCTTCCAGGACGTCACCGACACGGTGAAGGTCGAGCGTGCGCTGCGCGAGCGCAACGATGCTCTGGAGGCCGCCGACCGTCTGAAGAACGACTTCGTCCACCACGTCTCCTACGAATTGCGCTCGCCGCTCACCAACATCATCGGTTTCGCGCAGCTGCTCGACGACGTCAGGACCGGGCCGCTGACCGAAAAGCAGCGCGAGTATCTCGGCTACATCACGTCGTCGAGCTCGGCCCTGCTCGCCATCATCAACGACATCCTCGATCTCGCCACCATCGACGCCGGGGCGATGACGCTGGATCTCGGTCCGGTCGACATCCGTGCGACCATCGAGGCGGCCGCCGAAGGCGTGCGCGACCGGCTCGCCGATCAGGGCCTGGCGCTCGATATCCGCGCCGACGCCGAGATCGGCAGTTTCGTCGCCGACGAGCGCCGCGTGCGGCAGATCCTGTACAATCTGCTGTCCAACGCCATCGGCTTCTCGCCCCCCGGCGAGACGATCACGCTGGCGGCGGAGCGCCACAGCGATGCCATTCTGCTGTCGGTCTCCGACCGCGGTCCCGGCATCCCGGACACGCTGCAGCATCGGGTGTTCAACCGGTTCGAGACCCACACGGTCGGGTCGCGCCATCGCGGCACCGGGCTCGGCTTGTCGATCGTGCGGTCCTTCGTCGAGCTGCACGGTGGTACGGTGACGATCGACACCGCGGTCGGGCGCGGCACCACCGTTGTGTGCGTCTTCCCGCTCGGGCATGCGGCCGAGCGGGCGGCAGCCGAGTAGTGACAAACAATCCTCTGCTGCTTCCCAACGAACAGGCGACCCGCCGGCTGGCCGGCGACGTCGCCGCCATGCTGGCGCCGGGGGACATGGTCACGCTGTCGGGCGACCTCGGCGCCGGAAAGACGGCGTTTGCCCGCGCGGTGATCCGGCGGCTCGCCGGGGACGAGCGGCTCGAGGTGCCGAGCCCGACCTTCACGCTGATCCAGTCCTATCCGCTGCCGCGCCTGCCCGTGGTCCATGCCGACCTCTACCGCGTGGCCGACGCGGCCGAGCTCGACGAGCTCGGCCTCGAGGATGCCGCCGAAGGCGCCGCCGTCCTCCTGGAATGGCCGGATCGTGCCGGCGACCGATTGCCGGCCGATCGGCTGGATATCGCGTTCACGCTCGCTCCGTCGCTCGGGCTCAATGCCCGCAACGTGGAGATCACGGGGCACGGCGCCTTTGCGGCGCGGCTCGAACGCCTGAGGACGATCCGCGGCTTTCTCGACCAGGCGGGTTTCGGCGACGCCGAGCGCCATCACCTGCAGGGCGATGCCTCGACGCGGGCGTACGAGCGTCTCGAGCGGAACGGCCGGTCGGCCGTGCTGATGAACGCGCCGCGCCGCCCCGACGGGCCGGCGATCCGCGACGGGCTGCCTTACAGCGCGATCGCGCATCTCGCCGAGGACGTGAAGCCGTTTGTCGCGGTGGCGCGGGCGCTGCGCGAGCGCGGATTCTCGGCGCCCGACATCTACGCCGCCGATCTGGCCGAGGGCCTGCTGATCCTCGAGGATCTCGGCTCAGCGGCGGTCGTCGCCGGCGATCCTCCGGCGCCGATCGAGGAACGCTATGCGGCGGCGGTCGACGTGCTCGTGGCGCTCCACGGCGCCGACCTTCCGGCCGTGGTGGCGGTCGCTCCGCAGGTGGAGCATCGGCTTCCCTCCTACGACGTGAACGCCTTCCTGATCGAGGTCGAGCTGGCCCTCGACTGGTACTTCCCGTTCCGCGGGGTCGCACTGCTGGGCGGCGCCCGCCTCGAATTCAGCGCCCTGTGGCATCAGGCGCTCGGGCGCGCCACCAGCGTGCCGCCGACCTGGGTGCTGCGCGACTATCATTCGCCGAACCTCCTCTGGCTCGCCGAGCGCGAGGGCCTCGCGCGGGTCGGGCTGCTCGATTTCCAGGACGCCCAGCTCGGGCCGCCGGCCTACGACGTGGTGTCGCTGCTGCAGGACGCCCGGGTCGACGTCCCCGAGCAGCTCGAGCTCACCCTGCTGGCGCGCTACGCCAAGGCCAGGCACGCGGCCGATCCGCAATTCAAGCTGGCGGAATTCGTCGAGCTCTACGCGACCCTGGGAGCGCAGCGCGCCACCAAGCTGCTCGGCATCTTCGCGCGTCTCGACCGCCGCGACCTCAAGCCGCAATATCTTCGTCATCTGCCCCGGGTATGGCGGTATCTGTGCCGCTCGCTGTCGCATCCCTCGCTCGCGCTGCTCAAGGAATGGTACGACCGGCACGTTCCCCCGCCGCAGCCGGCAAACCCCTGAGCGCCTGCGGTTTTCCAGTCGGGCAACCGGTCTCTGGGCGGCATCGGGTGCGGGCAGAAAGCTTTGCGCTTGCGGTCGTGCTTTGGCCGGCCGGCGTGCTGCCGATACAATCTCCCGCCGAGCATTCCGCGAGGTGATTCGCCCACGCGCGGTCGCGCGCCGTAGACTGAGCCTGCCGGAACCGCCCGATGACCGAGCCCGACCGTCCTGCCGCCGCGCCCCGTCGCGCCATGGTCCTCGCCGCCGGCGGCGGCACCCGCATGCGGCCGGTGACCGACCGCCTGCCCAAGCCCCTGGTGAAGGTCGGCGGCCGGCCGTTGATCGACCATGTGCTCGATCGGCTCGCAGCGGCCGGCGTCGATCTGGCGGTGGTCAACGTGCATCACTTGGCCGACCAGATCGAGCAGCACCTGGCGAGCCGGCGCCATCCCGAGATCGCCATTTCGGACGAGCGCGAGCGATTGCTCGATACCGGAGGCGGGGTGGTCGCGGCGCTGGGTCTGCTCGGCGATGCGCCGTTCTTCCATATGAACTCCGACACGATCTGGATCGAGGGCGTGCGGCCGAACCTCGACCGGCTCGCCACAAGCTTCGATCCGTCGTGCATGGACGGGCTGCTGCTCCTGGCTGCAACCGCGACCAGCATCGGCTATGACGGCCGTGGCGATTTCGCGCTCGGGCCCGACGGCCGGCTGCGGCGTCGCGCCGAGCGGGAAATCGTGCCGTTCGTCTATGCCGGCGCCGCGGTGTTCCAGAGGAGCATGTTCGCGGACGCCCCGGCGGGGGCTTTTCCGCTCACCCGGCTGTTCGACCGCGCGGCAGAGGCCGGACGCCTGTTCGGCCTGCGGCTGGAGGGGGTGTGGATGCACGTCGGCACCCCGGAGGCGATTGCCCAGGCGGAGGCCGCCATCCTCGCCAGCGCGGCCTGAGCGCCATGGCGCCGCGCGCCCGTGTGTTCACGATTCCCGCCTCCGTGCCGTTTCTGCCGCGGCTGATCGGGGCCGTTCTCGACGGAACGCTGGTCGCCGGCTGCTCGCTCGCCGCCGATCCGCTGGCGCTCGCCGCCGCCACGATCTTCCTGCCGACCCGGCGTGCCTGCCGGCTCGCCCGCGACGTCTTTCTCGACGCGCTCGATGCCGACGCCGCCCTGCTGCCGCAGATTCTCGCGATCGGCGACGTCGACGAGGACGAGCTGGCGTTTGCCGACGCGGCAGCCGGGCCGACGGCCGAGGCCGCTCTCGAGCTTGCACCGGCGCTCGGCAGCCTGGAGCGCAAGATTTTGCTTGCCCGCCTGGTGCTGCAGTGGGCGGCTTCCCCCGAACTCCACGGATCGAGCGGCGCGCCGCTGGTGGCGCAGAGCCCGGCAGCCGCTTTCGCGCTGGCGGACGGCCTGTCGCGCCTGATCGACGACATGACGGTGCGCCAGATCCCGTGGAGCAGGCTCGACGATCTGGTTCCGGAACGCTTCGATACCTATTGGCAGCTTTCGCTGCGGTTCCTCAAGATCGCCCGCGAGGCGTGGCCGGGGATCCTGGGCGAGCGCGGCGCCATCGAGGCGGCGGCCCGCCGCGACCGGCTGATCGCCGCGGCGGCAGAGCGGCTCGCCTCCGGCAACGACGCGCCGGTGATCGCCGCGGGCTCGACCGGATCGATGCCGGCGACGGCGGCGCTGCTGCACACGGTCGCCCGGCTGCCGCACGGCGCCGTGGTGCTGCCGGGTCTCGACACTGACCTCGACGCCCCCTCGTGGGCGCTGATCGGCGGCAGCCGCGAGGGCGGGAGCGCCCAGGAGCCCGTGCCGGGCCACCCGCAGTTCGCCATGCAGGCGCTGCTCGCGCGGCTCGGCATCGGTCGCGACGCCGTGACGGTGCTTGCCGCACCGGCCGCGCACGGGCGCGAGCGGCTGCTCTCCGAGGCGCTGCGACCGGCCGGCGCCACCGAGCGGTGGAAGGATCGCCTCGACGGCCCGGTCGTCGCGGCGGCGGTCGAGCACATCGCGGTGATCGAGGCCGCCAACTCCGAGGAGGAGGCGCTGGCGATCGCGGTCGCGCTGCGCGAGGCGATCGAGGTTGCGGGCGCGCGCGCCGCCCTGGTGACGCCCGATCGCACGCTCGCCCGCCGAGTGATCGCGGCGCTCGGCCGGTGGAATGTGGCGGTCGACGATTCGGGCGGCGATCCGCTGACCGACGCGCCGGCGGGAATCTTCGCCCGCCTGGTTGCCGAGGCCGGGCTCGGCGGGCTCTCGCCGGTGACGCTGCTGGCGCTGCTCAAGCACCGCCTCTGCCGCCTCGGCGCCCGCGCCGGCGCCGATCTCGGCGCGGTGTCGGCGCTCGAGCGGGCGATTCTGCGGGGGCCACGCCCGCGCGCCGGTACTGCCGGGCTGGCGCACGCGCTCGCCGCACTGCCGCAGCTGCGGCTTCACCGGTCCGACCCGCGGGCGCGGCTGCGCAGGTTCGAGCTCGACGCCGCGAGCGGTCTGGTCGAACGCCTCAGGATGGCGTTCGCACCGCTGGAAGGTCTCGATGCCCGGCCGCGTCCCTTCGGCGAGATCGCGGCGCGGCATCGCGACGTCGTGGCGGCGCTCGGCCGCGATGACGCGGGGGCGTCCGCGGTGTTCGCCGGCGACGACGGCGAGGCCCTCGCCCTCCTCTTCGAGGAGATCGCCGGGCGGCCCGCACACGACGATCTGCTGGCCACGCCGGCAGACTACGGCGAGCTGTTCCGCGCCATATCGGCCGACCGGGTGGTTCGCCGCCCGATCACGCCCGGTGCCCGGGTCCGCATCTTCGGGCCGCTGGAAGCGCGGTTGCAGAGCTTCGATCGCGTCGTGCTCGGCGGTCTGGTGGAAGGCACCTGGCCGCCGGAGACGCGGGCCGATCCCTGGCTCAGCCGGCCGATGCGCCACGACCTCGGGCTCGATCTGCCGGAGCGCCGCATCGGGCTGTCGGCGCACGATTTCGCGCAGAGCCTGGGCGCACCGGATGTCGTCCTGGTGCGCGCCGCCAAGGTGGCGGGCGTGCCGACGGTGGCGTCGCGTTTCGTGCAGCGGCTGGCGGCGGTCGCCGGCGAGGCGGAGTGGCGAGCAGCGCTGGCGCGCGGCGCGCGCATCCTGGCGCTCGCCCGTCGGCTCGACCAGCCGCCCGGGAAGGCGCAGCCGATCAAGGCCCCGGCCCCGACGCCGCCGCGCCACGCGCGCCCGGCGCGCCTGTCGGTCACCGACGTCGAGCACTGGCTGCGCGACCCCTATACGATCTACGCCAAGCACATCCTGCGGATCGTTCCCCTCGACGCCGTCGACACGCCGCCGGGAGCACGCGACCGCGGGAGCGTCATCCACGAGGCGATCGCCGCGTTCACCACGACGTTCGCGGCTGCTGCGCCGGCCGATCCGCTGGCCGAGCTGCTGCGACTCGGAAAGCAGCATTTCGCGCCGCTTGCCGACTATCCGGAAGCCCGCGCGTTCTGGTGGCCGCGGTTCGTGCGCATCGCATCCTGGTTTGCCGGCTGGGACGCGGGCCGGCGCCGCCTGATCGCCGCCACCCATGCGGAGATCCGCGGTGAGATCGACATCGGGCTCGGCGAACGCAGCTTTCGGCTCACCGCCCGCGCCGATCGGATCGATCGGCTGACCGATGGACGGTATGCAATCGTGGACTACAAGACCGGCGAGGCGCGCACCGAAAAGCAGGTGCGCAGCGGGCTCGCGCCGCAGCTCACCCTGGAAGGCGCGATCCTGCGTGGCGGCGGATTCGGCGACATCGCGGCGCCGGCGTCGGTCGCCGACCTCGTCTATGTGACGCTGCGCGGCGGCAATCCGCCCGGCGCGGAGAATCCGATCGAGTTCGCCGAGGGAACGCCCGACAGCCAGGCCGATACGGCGCTTCGCCGATTCGCCGCCATGGCGCAGCGCTTCGAGGACGAGACCGAGCCCTATCGGTCGCTGGTGCATCCGATGTGGAAACGCCACTACGGCGACTACGACCATCTGGCGCGCGTCAAGGAATGGTCGGCATCCGGCGGCGCCACCGACGAGGCGGGCGAATGAGCCGCCCGATCCCCGACGACGTTCTGCACCTGCAGATCGAGACGTCGGATCCCAACGTCTCGGCCTGGGTCGCCGCCAATGCGGGATCGGGCAAGACCTACGTGCTGGCCCAGCGCGTGATCCGGCTCATGCTCGCCGGCATCGAGCCGGCCAAGATCCTGTGCCTGACCTTCACCAAGGCGGCCGCCGCCAACATGGCGAACCGGGTGTTCGAGACGCTCGCCCGCTGGACGGCGCTCGACGACGAGGCGCTCGATCACGCCATCGCCAGGATCGACGGCGAGTGGCCCGATGCGCGGCGCACCGCCCGCGCCCGGCGGCTGTTCGCCCTGGCGCTGGATACGCCGGGGGGCCTCAAGGTGCAGACCATTCATGCGTTCTGCACCCGCCTGCTGCATCAGTTCCCGTTCGAGGCCAATGTCGCGGCCCGCTTCACGGTGCTGGAGGACCGCGCCGAGCGCGACCTGCTCGCACGGCTGCGCCTCGAGGTGCTGCTCGAAGGTGCGGCAGCGCCCGACGGGCCGCTCGGGCGTGCGCTCGCGACCGCGATCGCATCTGCGGCGGATCGCACCCTCGTCGAGGTCATCGAGGAGGCGATCCGCGAGCGGGATCGGCTGGTCGCCTGGATCGAGCGGGCCGGCGGCATCGCGGATGCGGTCGCCGAGCTGTGCTTGATCCTCGGGGTGTCGCCGGGCGAGAGCGGCGACGATCTCGATGCCCGGCTGACGCAGGGCCCGGACCTGCCGGCGAGCGAATGGCCGGCGATCGCAAGAGCTCTCAGCGAAGGATCGGCGAGCGACCTTGCCCAGGCCGAACGCTTCGATCGGGCGGCGGCGACGACCGGGGATGCACGCCGCGCGGCCTATCTGTCGGTGTTCATCAACGGTGAGGGCAAGCTGCGGAGTCGGATCGTCACCAAGGCGCTGGCGCTGCGCCATCCCGGTCTGGAGTGCCGGCTCGCGGCCGAGCAGGAGCGCGTCATCGCCCTCGACGAGCGCCGCCGCGCAGTTGCGGCGCGCGACCGCACCGCGGCGTTGCTGACCATCGCGGATGCGGTGATCGCCCGCTATCGTGTCGAGAAGGACCTGCGCGGCTATCTCGACTACGACGACCTGATCGACAGGACGCTCGCGCTCCTGACCAACGTCGAGGCCGCCTGGGTGCACTACAAGCTCGATCTCGGCATCGACCACGTGCTGATCGACGAGGCGCAGGACACCAGTCCGAAGCAGTGGGAGATCGTCAAGAAGCTGACGGCGGAATTCACCTCCGGCGAGGGCGCGCGGGCGCTCAGGCGGACCGTGTTCGCGGTCGGCGACGAGAAGCAGTCGATCTTCTCGTTCCAGGGCGCGGTCCCCGACAAGTTCGCCGAGACCCGGATCCATTTTCAGGCCGCGCACCGCGCCGGCGACTTGGAGTTCGTCCATCGCGAGTTCAAGCATTCGTTCCGATCCGGACCGAACGTGCTCGGCGCGGTGGATGCCGTGTTCCACGATCCCTGCGTTCACCGCAGCGTGGTCGCAGACGGCGAGCTGTTTCCGCCGCACATCGCGCTGCCGGACGCCGCGCCCGGGCTGGTCGAGATCTGGGCACCGGTGGTGGCCGAGAAGCCGCGCGAGGTCGATGGCTGGGATGCGCCGTTCGACGAGGTGTCGGAGACGAGCCCGCAGGTTCGCTTGGCCGATCGCATCGCCGCCACGATCGGCTCGCTGACCAGGCGGGGCGTCGGTCCCAAGGACGTTCTGATCCTGGTGCGCCAGCGCGGGCCGCTGTTCGAGACCATCATAAGGGCGCTCAAGAACGCCCGGATCCCGGTCGCCGGCGCCGACCGCCTGGTGCTGACCGAGCACATCGCCATCATGGACCTGATGGCGCTCGCCGACGCGCTGCTGCTGCCGGAGGACGACCTCGCGCTCGCCACGGTGCTGCGCAGCCCGCTGTTCGGGCTCGACGAGGAGGCGCTGTTCGCGCTGGCATGGGGCCGCCCCGGCACGCTGCGGGCAGCTCTGCTCGCGAGATCGGGCGAGCCGCGTTTCGCCGAGGTGATCGCCAAGCTCGATCGGCTGACCGATGCGGCACGGCGCGACAGCCCGTTCGCTTTCTACGCCGGCCTGCTCGGACGCGAGGGCGGCCGCCGCCAGATGCTCGCCCGCCTCGGCAGCGAGGCCGACGACGCGCTCGACGAGTTCCTCAGCCTGGCGCTCGCCTACGAGGCGCAGCAGGCCCCCTCGTTGCAGGGCTTCATGGCGTGGTTGCGGGCCGCGCAGACCGAGATCAAGCGCGACATGGACCTCGTCCGCGACGAGGTGCGGGTGATGACCGTGCACGGCGCCAAGGGACTGGAGGCGCCGATCGTGATCCTCGCCGACACGGTCACGCGGCCGACCGGGCCGCGTGACCCACGCCTGCTGGCGCTGCCCGCCGTCGGGCTGCCGCCCGGCACCCCGGATCGTCTGGTCTGGGCCGCTGCCCGGCACAGCGACGTCGGGCCGATCCGGGAGGCGCGCGAGCAGGCGCGCGCCGCCGCGCAGCACGAATACCGCCGGCTGCTCTACGTGGCGATGACGCGCGCCGCCGATCGGCTGATCGTCTGTGCGGCGCAGGGACAGAACCAGCGGCCGCCGGGCTGCTGGTACGATCTGGTGGCGGCGGCGCTGTCGCCGGCGGCGACCGAGGAGCCGGCCGAGGACGGCGGCGGCGTCGTGCTGCGCTGGCGCCACGTGCCCGCGGACGGACGCGCGCCGCCGGTCGCGGGCGTCGGCGCGGCCCAAATGGCCGCCGCCGAGATGCCGCCGTGGCTGATGCGCCCGGCGCCCGGCGACGCGGCGCCGGCGCGCTCGGTTTCGCCCTCGCGCGCGGTCGCCGAGGACGACACCGGGCCGCGCCCGGAAGCCGCCAGGCTGGCACGGTCCAAGGCGCTCGCCCGCGGGACCCTGGTGCATCGGCTCCTGCAGACGCTTCCCGACATTCTCGCCGAGCGCCGCGCTGGCGCGGCGCTGCGCTTCCTGGCGCGGCGCGGCGACATGTTCGACGCCGCCGAGCGCGACGCGATGCTGGCGCAGGTCTTCGCCATCCTCGCCGATCCGGCGTTCGCGCCGCTGTTCGCCGGCGGATCGCGGGCCGAGGTGCCGCTGATCGGCCGCCTGCGCCGCGCCGGCGGTCCGCCGTTGACGGTGTCGGGCCTGGTCGATCGGCTGGCGGTCACGGCCGACGCCGTCTACGTCGCCGACTACAAGACCAACTCGCCGCCGCCGCGGCGCATCGACGACGTGCCGGACGCCTACGTGACCCAGCTTGCGATCTACCGCGGGCTCCTGTCGCAGGTCTTTCCCGGCCGTCCGGTCCGCGCCCTGCTGATCTGGACCGAGATTCCCGATCTGATGGAGCTGCCCGCCGCGGTGCTCGAAGCGGCGTTCCGCCGGATGATCGAGCGCGGATGATTCGGCGAAACGCAGAGAGAAGAGAGATAAGTCCATGCCAATCGAGGTGAGCGATATGGACGCGCGACGACGACATGCTCGATACGACGCGACAAGAGAGTGGATTTCTGTTGTAAAGCGAACTATTGCTCGTTTCACGCGAGGCAACATCGCGGCGCAAAACCAGCGGATTCTACTCCCCGACGAGCAGAAAGAGCAGCATGACCGCGCCAAGACAATCGTTGAAGGATGGCGAGATCGTCACGCCAGCTAGTGCGGCGGATTTGAAGTTCCTATCAGCTGTGCGGCGCGCTCGTCATAGGAACTTCAAATCCTAAAAGCCGCACTAGAATCATAGACTTGCTAGTGCACCTCTGGATTCCGAAGTTCGCACCAGAGGATGTCGCCAAGTGATGCGAACTT
>JBEKZK010000100.1:0-13311 GCA_049509935.1 Xanthobacteraceae bacterium
GACGGCGCCAAGCAGCCGCGGATCGCCGAGCCGTTTCCGAAGGACCGCACGATCGGTGTGGATGCGGAATTCAACGATCCGCGGGTCGCCCGCAAGTGGGAATCGGGCGGCGGCGGCATGATGTCGACGGCGGCCGACTATACCCGCTTCCTGATGATGCTGGCCGGCGGCGGCGTGCTCGACGGCAGGCGCTATCTGAGCCCGAAGACGATCGCCGTGATGACGTCGAACCACATCGGCCCCGCCGCCGGCGTGGTGCCGGGACCCTACTACATCCCCGGGCCGGGCTACGGCTTCGGCCTCGGCTTCGCGGTGCGCACCGAGCCCGGCGTGGCGCTGCAGCTCGGCAGTGTCGGCGAGTACATGTGGAACGGCGCCGGCGGCACCAGCTTCTGGGTCGACCCCAGGGAGGACCTGTTCGTGGTGTTCATGATGCAGTCGCCGTCGCAGCGGGCGCGCTACCGGGCGGCGCTGCGCAACATGATCTACGGCGCCCTGGAAAAATAAATCGGGGACAGACCACGTTTTAGTGAATAAAACGGGGACAGACCACGATTTTTTCTCTCGATCCGGTTTGTTGCATACCTGCGAAGCTAGTGCGGCGGATTTGAAGTTCCTATCAGATGTGCGGCACGCTCGTCGTAGGAACTTCAAATCCTAAAAGCCGCACTAGAATCATAGACTTGCTAGTGCACCTTTGGATTCCGAAGTTCGCACCGGAGGATGTCGCCAAGTGATGCGAACTTCGGAATCGGTGCACTAGTCGACCTTCAGTCCGGCAAAGCGATCGCGTCCGTGCCAGAACTCGCAAACCGGACACCATTCGCCCTCGTAGTCGATTCCCTCCTGGTGCGGACAGCCAATGATGCGGTCGGTCATCGCGACCGATCGCGCTCCATGAGTCTCCAGGAATTCGAGGATCTCCCCGGCAATGCCCGGGTCGACACGAACGTCACCGTGGTCCACGATCCAGGTACGCAACTCCTTCGCCTCGGCATCCTCGGAGGGCATGATGCCGACGACGACCTTGGTCGCCTGGCTGAGGTTCGGACCGTAGAACGCGATGGTCCCGACCGGCCAGCCGCGCATGCCCTTGCGGGCCTTCTTGCGCAAGCGCTTGAGAGAGCGGTCTTCCATCGTTTCATTCCCTCGGCTCATGCCTTCCGTCGGGAAATAGCGAAATAGGGGTCAGACCCCTATTTCCCTATTTCCCTATTTCCTATTTCCCATAATAGGAGAAATAGGGAGAAATAGGGGTCAGACCCCTATTTCCGCTACTATTTCCTTCTATTTCCCGACCCCTATTTCCCTATTTCCCATCGAGGCCCGATGAATTTTGCTCGAAGTCGCCGGTGATCGGAAATAGTGGTCTGACCCCTATTAAAGGCCCTATTAAAGGCCCGGCGTCCTCCACCCATCCGCACGGCGCCATCAGCTCGCGCATGTGCGCCGGCACCGGCGCCACCACCCGCACCGGCTCGCGGTTTCGCGACAGCGGCACCACCACCTCGCGGGCATGCAGGTGCAGCGGAGGGCCGCCGCTGCGCGGGGCCGTCCCGTAGATCGCGTCACCCACGATCGGACATCCCATCGCGGCGCTGTGCACCCGCAGCTGGTGCGTCCGCCCGGTCAGCGGCGTCAGCGCCAGCCAGGCGAGAGTCCCCGCCGTGTCCCCTTCCGCGGCCAGGGGCCGGCGGCCCCGGCCGAGCACCTGCCACGCGGTCGCGGCCGGCAGGCCGTCGGGGTCGGGCTTCATCCACCACCCGCGGGTGGCGTCGAGCCGGCCGAGCGCCAGGTCGATCCGGCCCTCGTCGGCCGCGGGGCCGCCCTCGACCACGGCCCAATAGGTCTTGCCGATGCGGCCGTGCTTGAACAGCAGGCCGAGATGGGCCAGCGCCTTGCGGTGGCGGCCGAGCACGAGGCAACCCGACGTGTCGCGGTCGAGCCGGTGGGCGAGCGCCGGCGCCCGCGGCAGGCCGAAGCGCAGCGCGTCGAAATGATCCTCCAGGCTCGACCCGCCCTTCGGCCCGCGATGCACCGCATGCCCCGCCGGCTTGTCGATCACGAGGATGAGACCGTCCCGGTAGAGCACGCGACGTTCCATCTCTTCCGGTGTCATGGCGAAACCGCTATCACGGGCCGCACATGAACGACAGCGCGCCCGACATCACGACCGACGGAAACCGGAGCTGGTGGCGCCGCCTCAGCGGCGGCCTCAAGCGCACCTCCTCGACCATCGGGGCGAAAATCTCCGGACTGGTGACCTTGCGGCCGCTCGACGCCGCCATGGTCGACGAGCTCGAGGAGGTGCTGATCCGCGCCGATCTCGGCGTCGCGACCGCCGGCCGCATCGCTCAAGTCCTGGCCGCCGGCCGCTACGACCGGGCGATCACGGCGGCCGACGTCAAGGCGATCCTGGCGGCCGAGGTCGAAAAGGTTTTGGCGCCGGTCGCCCGCCCGCTCGTCGTCGATGCAGCGAAACAGCCCTTCGTCATCCTGGTGGTCGGCGTCAACGGGTCGGGCAAGACCACGACCATCGGCAAGCTCGCGGCGCGCTTGCGCGGGGACGGCCGCAGCGTGATCCTGGCGGCTGGCGACACCTTTCGCGCCGCCGCGATCGACCAGCTCAAGATCTGGGGCGAGCGCACCGCCGCGCCGGTGATCGCCGGGGCGCCGGGCGCCGACTCGGCAGGGCTCGCCTTCGACGCCTTGATGGCGGCCCGCGAGCAGCGCCGCGACGTGCTGATCATCGACACCGCTGGCCGCCTGCACAACAAGGCGGCGCTGATGGGCGAGCTGGAGAAGATGGTGCGCGTGCTGCGCAAGGTCGACCCCACCGCCCCGCATGCGGTGCTGCTGGTCCTCGACGCCACGGTCGGCCAGAACGCGCTGTCGCAGGTCGCCGAGTTCTCCCGCACCGCCGGCGTCACCGGGCTCGTCATGACCAAGCTCGACGGCACGGCGCGCGGCGGCATCCTGGTGGCGATCGCCGAGAAGTTCGCAATCCCCATCCACTTCGTCGGCGTCGGCGAGGCGATCGACGATCTCGAGCCGTTCACGGCGCGGGATTTCGCGCGCGCCATCGCCGGGCTCGACGGCTGAGTCACTTTTGCGTCAACCCGGGCCCCGGGACGAAGTGCCCGGGGCCCGGCCATGACGACTGCAACGTGGACACGAACGGCAGAACCCCCATGGCCACGATCCCGGCGAGCTCCAAACCTCAGCTTCATCCGCTGTTGAAGCTCGTGCTCGAGGTCGGACCGCTGATCCTGTTCTTCATCGCCAACGCCCGCTTCGGCATCTTCGCCGGCACCGCGGCGTTCATGGCGGCCTTCCTCGCCGCCTTTGCGGTGTCGTGGGCGCTGACCCGGCACGTCCCGCTGATGGCGATGATCTCCGGCGGGATCGTGCTGGTGTTCGGCGGCCTGACCTTGATTCTGCAGGACGACACCTTCATCAAGCTCAAGCCGACCATCATCTATCTGCTGTTCGGCGGCGTGCTGCTCGGCGGGCTCGCGCTCGGCAAGCCGCTGCTCTCCGTCGTGTTCGATTCGGTGTTCAATCTGACCGAGCCCGGATGGCGCACCCTCACCTTGCGCTGGGCGCTGTTCTTTCTGGCGCTGGCGGCGCTGAACGAGATCGTCTGGCGCACCCAGACCACCGACGTCTGGGTCTCGTTCAAGGTGTTCGGCGTGGTGCCGCTGACCTTCGTGTTCGCCGCATTGCAATACCCGCTGCTGACCAGACACGACGCCGGCGCCGATGCCGCTCCGGCAAGCGAAGAATGAATTTCAGCAGCGGTTGAATGCGCGCCGTTGTGCGGCGAAACGCGGCTGGCGTCGGCCGAATTGCGGCTATTCATCGTTCATCTGTGGTTCATGCCCGGCCTGCGAAATTTCTTCTCGGGCGGTGACGGGGCAATGAACGAATGGCGCTGTCAACCTGACTAAACCTGTAACGAGTGGGTTCGACAGAGGGACAGCGTCGATGTTTCGCAACCGCGCATCAAGGTTTGTCGCCGTTTTTGCCGGCCTCGCGTGGGCTTTCGCGCCGGCGTGCGCCAGCGCCCAGGACACCCTGCCCGGTTGCAGCGCCCCGGGCGAGCTGGTCCGGCTCGACCAGAGCATCACCCACACCGCCGCCAATATTTCGGAGGGACGCGCGCTGCGGATCGTGGCGCTCGGCTCGTCGTCGACCGCCGGGGCGGGCGCCAGCGCGCCGGCCAACACCTATCCGAGCCGGCTCGAAGCCGAGCTGCGCGCCCGGTTCCCCGAGATGGACATCCAGGTGCTCAACCGCGGCATCGGCGGCGAGGACGCCCGCGAGATGGTGGCGCGCCTCGACCGCAGCGTGATCGCCGAGCACCCGGATCTGGTGCTGTGGCAGGTCGGCACCAACGCCATCGTCGACGACGAGAAGCTCGCCGTGGAGGCGTCCCTGGTGCGCACCGGCATCGATCGCCTGAAGGCAGCCGGCATCGACGTCATCATCGTCGACCCGCAATACGCCCCGGCGGTGATTGCCAAGCCGCAGGCCGCCGCGGTGGTCCGCATGCTCGACACCGTCGCCCGGGAGGCCCACGTCGCGGTGTTCCACCGGTTCGCCATCATGGGCAACTGGCGACAGATCCAGCACCTGCCGTTCGAGCAGTTCATGTCGCGCGACGGCCTGCACATGAACGACTGGAGCTACGGCTGCATGTCCCGGCTGCTCGCCGGCGCCATCATCGACGACGCCAACCACCCGGTGGCCTCGCGGTCGCTCGCCTCCCGCGATCACTCCTGATCCGTCTGATGGCCGCGGCGGGGACGTTCGTGCTGGTTCACGGCGCCTGGCACGGCGGGTGGTGCTGGAGCAAGGTGGCGACGATCCTGCGCGGACGCGGCCACGCCGTGGTGACGCCGACCCAGACCGGGCTCGGCGAGCGCGCCCACCTGCTGTCGAAGTCGATCGACCTCGACGTTTTCGTCACCGACATCGCCAATGTGCTGGCGTACGAGGACCTCGACGACGTGGTCCTGGTCGGTCACAGCTTCGGCGGCAATGCCATATCCGGCACCGCCGACCGCATGCGCGGCCGCATCCGTCGCCTCGTCTACCTCGACGCCGTCATCCTGGAGAATGGCGAGAGGGCGTTCGGCCGGATGCCCGCGGATGTCGTCGCGTCGCGCACCCGGGCCGCCGAGGAATCGAGTGGCGGCTTGAGCATTCCGGCGCCGCCGCCGGCAGCGTTCGGCATCGTCGACGAGGCGCAGGCCCGTTTCGTGCAGAGCCGTCTGACGCCGCACCCGCTGGCGACCTACACGTCGCCGCTGCGGCTCGTAAACCCGGTCGGCAACGGGTTGCCGGCGACCTACATCGTCTGCACCGACCCGATCTACGCGCCGCTCGAGACGAGCCGCAACCGGGTCAAGACGACCGGCTGGACGACGGTCGACATCAAGACCGGCCACGACGCGATGGTGACCGCGCCCGACCGCCTCGCCGACATGCTCGAGGTCGAATAGCCTCAGCAGCGCGTCAACGTGCCGGGAACGGCCATGCAATCGACACCGCGGTTCCCGGATTACGCTTCGCTCCATCCGGGCTACGCCCGTGAGCCGGTCCGCAACTCCTCCTGATGCGCCCTGGCCAGCTCCGCCATGCTGGTGAAGCGGAAATCGTATCGCGGCAGCGGGCCCGGGTTCATGGTCGCGCCGAAGCCCTCCTGGGCGTGACGCCGGAAGATCCAGCATGACGCCAGGCCGGCATCGTTGGCCGGCTTGTGGTCGTGGAACATGCTCTCGGCGACGTGCAGGATCTCTTCCCTCCTGATCCCGCGATCCGCCAGCTTCTCCAGCATGTAGTGGAAGTTCCGCCGGTCCGGCTTGTAGGAGCCGATATCCTCCGCCGCGAAGATCGCGTCGAACTCCACCTCGAGCTTCCGGTTGCTGTGGGCAAAGCTCTCATTGTCCACGTTCGAGAGGATCACGAGCCGGTAGTATCGCTTCAGGTACCGCAACGCCTCGGGCGAATCCGGAAAGGCCGGCCAATCGCGAATCGAGGCGCCATAGGCGACACAGTCGTCCCATGCGACCGGCGCGCCCCACTCCTCGGCGAGGCGCTTGTACACCACGGCGAGGAGGTCGCGGTAGCGCATGGCCGGCGTCTGGCGCTGTTGCGCCGACTCGTGCCGCGCATGCGCCTTGAGGATCCGGTCACGGGTCGGCTCGGGCGCGACCAGCCGGGTCAGCGGCTTGAGCGCCTCCACCATGCCGCTCTCCCAATCGATCAGCGTTCCGTAGCAGTCGAAGGTGAGGACCTTGAAGTCGGTGAGCCGCATCTTCGGATCTCCCCCGCTCGGCACCGGGTCACCCGGTCGCCTGCTCGGCGATGAACGGATTGCGCAGCGTCCCGATGCCGGTGATCTCGACCTCGACCACGTCGCCGGCCCTGAGGTCCGGCGAGTGCCCATCGGTGCCCATCCAGATGACGTCGCCCGGATATAGCGTGAGATACCGGGTCATCGCCGCGATATAGGTGGCGACGCCGAACAGCATGGCGTTGGTCGGAAAGCGCGTCGTCACGCTGCCGTTCACCCGCACGATGGTCTGGAGCGAATCGAGGTCGACGTCGGTCTCGATCCACGGCCCCATCGGCTTGAAGGTGTCGCAATTCTTCGCCCGCCACAACGTGCGATCGGAGCGCTGCCAGGTGCGCTCGCTCACGTCGTTGCCGATCGTGTAGCCGAGCACGCAGGACAGCGCGTCGGCCGCCTCCAGGTGCTTGACCTTCTTGCCGATGACCACGACGAGCTCGCCCTCGTACTGCACCTTGTCGGTGGCATCGCCCGGGATCACCACCGGCTCGCCGTGGGCGATCAGGGCGTTGTTGGCACGGTAGCCGATGTCGGGCTTCTCCGGGACGCTGACATTGACGACGCCGCGCGCCGCCATCTCCTTGAGGTGCGCCGTATAGTTGAGCCCGGCGCAATAGAACGTCCGCGGGATCACCGGCACCTCGAGCTTCACCGCGGCGAGCGCATGATGACGCCCGGTTCGCTCGAAGCCGTCGAACGGGTCGCCGGCCACCTGTTCGATCCGCCCGCCCTCCAGGATGCCGTAGCGGCTGCCGCCGTCGACCGAATACCTGACCCACCGCATGCATGTCCTCCATCAGCGAATCTGTTTGTCGCCGGGCCGTATTCTGCCCCAAAATCGCGCCGACCGAACGCTCGAAGCTTGCGGCGCCGAATTGAATTGCGCAAACTTGCAGCGGCGCCGCAAGACGTCTCTCCACAGCCCATTCCGGAGCAGCCCCTTTGAATCCGCCGCTCATACTGGCGCTGATGACCGTGCTGTTCCTGACGTTCGGCTATCTCGGCGTGCCGGTCGCGTTCTCGCTGATGGCCGGCGTCGTCGTCGGCACGCTGTTCACCGACGTCACGCTCGCGTCGATCATCCAGAAGATGTTCGACGGCGTCGATTCCGAGGCGCTGCTGGCGATCCCGTTCTTCCTGCTGGTCGGCGAGCTGATGAGCTCGGCCAACGTGGTGGTGCGCATCGTCAACCTGTCGCTGGCGCTGGTCGGCCACGTGCGCGGCGGCCTGTCGCAGACCGTCGCGGTGTTCAGCATGTTCTTCTCGGAGATGTCGGGCTCGACCACCGCCGACGTCGCCGTGATGACGCGGGCGCTCGCCGGCCCGATGAAGCGCGAAGGCTACGAGCCGCCGTTCATCGCCGCATTGATGGCCGCGGCCTCGACCATCGCGGCGCTGGTGCCGCCGAGCATCACGGCCATCGTCTATGGCGCGGTCGGCAACGTGTCGATCTCCGGCCTGTTCATGGCCGGGGTCGTGCCCGGCCTGATGATCGGCTTCGGCCTGATGATCTACTGCTATCTGTTCGGCCCGGCCGGGATGCGCCGTCCGCGCGCCTCGTTCGGCCAGCTCGCCAAGGCGGTGCAGGACGCCTCGCTGCCGTTGATGATCCCGGTCATCCTGCTCGGCGGCATCCTGACCGGCTGGTTCACGCCGACCGAGGCCGGCGCCGTGGCGGTCGCCTGGATCCTGCTGGTGGTCATTCCGTTCCTCAACTGGCGGCACCTCGCGAGCCTGCCAGCCGACTTCTGCCGCGCCGGCCTGATCTTCTCCCTGCCGCTGATCACCATCGCGGCAGCCTCGGCGTTCGGCTGGATGCTCGCCTATCTGCGCGGCGCCATGGTGATCGCCGACCAGATCACCGCCATCGCGGGCAACGACCCGCACTTGATCATGATCATGCTGGTATTGCTGTTCACCGTGATCGGCGACTTCATCGAGCCGGTGCCGACCATCATCATCTTCATGCCTCTGGTCTATGCGCTGACCCAGGCCGGCGACATCAACGCGGTGCACATGGGCGTCGTGCTGATCGCAACGCTGGCATTCGGCCTGATCACGCCGCCCTACGGACTGGTGCTGCTGATGGCGTCGAAATTCGTCGGCGTGCGATTCTCAAAGGCGCTGCGCGCCTCGCTGCCGATCTACGTGGTGTTCCTGGTCACCATCGGATTCACCATCTATTTTCCCGACATTGTCCTGTGGCTGCCCAAGCACATGATGCCGGAATCCGTCGGCTGCTTCAGGAGTCCGGGCGGCACCGGCTACATCTGCCCGTAGAGAAGGCTCCAAGCTCGCAACCGTCATGCCGAGCCGAGCAAGTCCGTCCGATCGAGCATGTCGCTGTTGCCGTTCCGCCACTGCGGGAGATAATCGGCTGTCGCCGGCACCGACGCGCACCGCGCCAGGCTGTGGTCTGGTAAGGACAGGGGTGCGTGACGGTCCCGATCACATCCACGGGGGCAGCCAGGAGTGACCGGGACCGGTCGGGTGACAACACACACACAACCACCCCCCGACGGTCCTCATGATTAATCTCGATTGTGGCTCCGTAGGGGAGAATTGGCGGCGTGGTATTGGCGCCGCGTCCTGTCGGATGTTGCGGTTGCCTCACGTTCTGCGCGCCGGAAGACGCGTGGACAGCTGCATTTGCCCTCGTCTCGATCATCCGCAGGGAGACTTGATCGGCCGGCTCCGGCGCTATAGTTGGCTCCGGCGTCTGTCGCGGCGGCAACCGGCCGGTGATGGCCGTCCAGCTGCCCGCCGTCGGGCACGATGCGTCCACCGGTCCAACCGCGAGGTGTTCCCGTGCCCGAAGCCGATCACGAAGGCGGAAAATTCCATGCCGACCGGCCGCAGGCCGCGCCGGGCTTCTTTCTCAAGGGCTCGCACCAGCTCGACTGGGGGATGAAGAACCGGTTGGCCCGGGTCTTTTCTCCGTCGAGCGGCCGTACCGTCATGCTGGCGATCGATCACGGCTACTTCCAGGGGCCGACCACCGGGCTCGAGCGCATCGACCTCGACATCGTGCCGCTGCTGCCGTCCTGCGATGCCCTGTTCTGCACCCGCGGGATCCTGCGCTCCGTCATTCCGGCGGACTCGACCAAGCCCATGGTGCTGCGCGCCAGCGGCGGCCCGAGCATCCTCAAGGAGCTGTCCGACGAGCAGATCGCCATGGACATGGAGGATGCGGTCCGCCTCAACGCCGCCGGGGTCGGCATCCAGGTGTTCATCGGGGCCGAGTTCGAGACGCGGTCGATCCACAACATGACGCGGCTGGTCGACGCCGGCCTGCGACTGGGGATCCCGGTCATGGGGGTGACCGCGGTCGGCAAGGACATCCTGCGCGACGCCCGATACTTCCGGCTCGCCTGCCGCATCATCGCCGAGCTCGGCGCCCAGTATGTCAAGACCTACTACGTGGCCGAAGGCTTCGAGACCGTGACGGCGTCGTGCCCGGTGCCGATCGTGATGGCCGGGGGCAAGAAGCTGCCTGAGCTCGAGGCCCTGACCATGGCGTACAACGCGGTGCAGCAGGGCGCCGCCGGGGTCGACATGGGGCGCAACATCTTTCAGTCCCGCGCGCCGTTGGCGATGCTCGCCGCCGTCCACGCGGTGGTGCACAAGAACCTGCCGCCCGCCGCCGCCTTCGACATGTTCCGCTCGCTCGAAGCCGACGGCTAGTGCACCGATTCCGAAGTTCGCATCACTTGGCGACATCCTCTGGTGCGAACTTCGGAATCCAAAGGTGCACTAGCAAGTCTATGATTCTAGTGCGGCTTTTAGGATTTGAAGTTGCGTCGCGGCCGGTACCGTGCGACCCAAGAGACCGCCCCGATGGATACCCGCAAGGAAGTCTACCGCCAGAGCGGCGTCGACACCGCCGAGGCGGATGCCGGCCTCGGCCACATCGTGGCCCGCGTCCAGGGCACCTGGCCGCGCAGCGGTTTCGGCCGCGTGGTGCTGCCGATCGGCTACTTCGCCAACGTGGTCGACGTCGGCGGGATCGGCATCGCGCTGTGCACAGACGGCGTCGGCTCCAAGACCATGATCGCCGACATGATGGGAAAATATGACACCATCGGCATCGACTGCGTGGCGATGAACGTCAACGACATGATCTGCGTCGGCGCCCGGCCGGTGTCGCTGGTCGACTATGTGGCGGTCGAGCGCAGCAATGCCGCGATGCTCGACGCGATCGGCATCGGCCTGTGCGAAGGCGCCCGCATGGCCGGCATATCGATCTCGGGCGGAGAGACCTCGCAGCTGAAGGACATCGTCACCGGCTTCGACCTGGTCGGCATGGCGGTCGGCCGCGTCGATCTCGACAAGGTGATCGACGGCGGAACGGTGGCGCCGGGCGATGTCGTGATCGGCGTTCGCAGCAGCGGCATCCACAGCAACGGGCTCTCGCTCGCCCGCAAGGCGTTTTTCGAGAACGACCGCTACGCGATCGGACACCGTTTCGACGAGCTCGCCACCACGATCGGCGAGGAGCTGCTGCGGCCGACCGACATCTATGTGCCGGAGGCGCTGGAGATCCTCGATGCCGTCGCCGGCGTGAGGGCGCTGATCAACATCACCAGCGACGGCCTGCTCAACCTCACCCGCGTGGCCGCTCCGGTCGGTTTCGAGATCGACCGGCCGATCGAGCCGCATCCGATCTTCGCGCTGATCCAGCAGCTCGCCGAGGTCGACGACGCCGAGATGCACGAGGTGTTCAACATGGGCATCGGCTTCTGCTACATCGTGGCTCCGGCCGACCTGGAGCGCACCCTCGCCATTCTTTCCCGGCACGGCCGCGTCGCCCAGCCGATCGGCCGCGCCGTCGCCGACTCCGACAGGCGAGTCCGCATCCCGCCGCGCCGTCTCGTCGGCCGGCACAAGAAGTTCTGGACCGAGGACCTTGCGGTCAGCCGCGCCGGCTCCAGCGCTTCTTAGTCCCGTTCAGCCGCACCCCACCCGAAACGACCCGAATGGGTAAGATCTTACGCATTCGCGCAGCGCGATCGACAGGGTTTGCTGTCACAACTGGCGGCTCCCATTGTCTGGAGGCTGTCATGCCGATCGTGATTGTCGATCCCGCAACGGTTGCCCTCGATCCGGCGCCGATCACGCCCGGCTGGATCGTCGAAGGCCAGCCGGAGGCGCGGGCCAAGGAGCTCGCGCGCAGCGATGACGGCACCTCCGTGATGGTGGCGTGGTCGTGCACGGCCGGCCGGTTCCACTGGCACTACAGCGTCGACGAGACCGTGCACGTGATCTCGGGCGAAGTGTGGGTGACCAACGAGGACGGCGTCGAGCGGCGTCTCGGCCCCGGCGCCATGGCGTTCTTTCCGGCCGGCAGCAGCAGCGTCTGGCGCGTCCCCACCGAGGTCCGCAAGCTGGCGGTGTGCCGGCACGCCTTGCCCCAGCCTCTCGGCTTCGCGCTGCGAGCGTGGCGCAAATTGATCGCGGTCTTCGTCGGCGGATCCGGCTCGCTGGAGCTCGCCAACGGCTGACCGGCGCGCCGCGTCCGCCCGGCAGCGTCGCGCACGCTTCGCGCACGCCCGTTTGCATCGGCACACGCCTGGCCTATCCTGGGTGGCCGCACCTTGCGTCCGTCCCGGATCGCGGCGTGTCCCGAACCAACCGGAGCACCGAGGATGAGCCACCGCTGCAGTCATCTCCAGGGCATCCGGGAGGTGACGCCGAGCGCGCTCGGCTGCGAGGAATGCCTGAAGACCGGTGACCCCTGGGTGCATCTGCGCCTGTGCCGCACCTGCGGCCATGTCGGCTGCTGCGACGATTCGCCCAATCGTCACGCCACCAAACATTTCCACGCCACCGGACACCCGATCATCGAGGGCTACGATCCTCCCGAGGGCTGGGGCTGGTGCTATGTCGACGAGGTGGTGTTCGACCTGCGCGACCGGGCGACGCCGCAGCGCGGGCCGATTCCCAAGTTTGTTTGACCCCTCAACGCGTCATGGCCAGGCTTGTCCCGGCCATGCACGTCTCCAGGCAGCAAGCAAAGACGTGCCCCCGGGCCAACAACACGACGGTCCGGGTCGCAACCAGCCCGGGGGCGTGGATGCCAGCGCAACTCGGCCAGCCGAGTTGCGACAGTCTCAAGAATCGCAAGTCGGACAAGTCCGACTTTGCCCCCACAGGGCCGGGCATGACGAGTGCCCGCTGCAGCCCGGCGTGCCTCGTCCCTGGCGCCCGTCGTTGCCGACAAAAAATGCGACCCCTGCGCCTCCCGGGCGCCCATGGTTAATCGCCGATTAAATCTTTGCGGCGATCATGCGCGCTGTAGTGCTCGAGATGGGGTCAGCGTATGCGTCGAGTGGGAATTGCGGCCGTTGCAGTATTGGCGATCTGGGGCGTGGCCCAGCTGGCGAGCGCCGCCGATCTGGCGCTGATCTCGCCGCCACCTCGACACGATCGGCCCGTGGTCGAGCAGCACCCGCGCCGTGAAGCGCCGGGGTCGACAACCCCGGCCCAGCACGAAGTTCTGCTGAGCCGGTTCCTCAGGTGGATGAAGGGAGACAGCGGCGCGCGATGAGCGTTCGCCGGCTGCGGACGTCTGCAGCGAATGCGATCACGGCCGATCGGATCACCCTGATCGTGCCCCGATGCCCCGTTTCGCAGCACGCATCCGGGCGGCGTCGTCCGCTCAGCGCCGCGGTCCGACGCCCGGGTCCGAAATGGTGTGGTTGACGACCAGGCGGTTCCATATGAAGAGAACGATCAGCGCTCCCACCGTGGCGGCGATGAATCCGGCGCCCTGATCCGGCCGATACCAGCCGATCGTCTGCCCGATGAAGGTGGCCAGGAACGCGCCGGCGATCCCGAGCACGGTGGTGAGAACGAACCCTGCCGGGTTGTTCGGTCCCGGCGACAGCAGTCGCGCGATGATTCCCGCGACGAAACCGACGATCACGATCCACAGGATGCCCACGTGTGCTCCG
>JBEKZK010000101.1:0-10147 GCA_049509935.1 Xanthobacteraceae bacterium
CTGGGGGGCGAGCTGTTCGACAAGAGCGCTCCGGGTGTGACGCTCACCGAAAAGGGCGACGTCGTCGTCAATCACGCGCGCCGACTGCTGTCGATCAATGACCAGATCCTGCACCTCGCGCTTCCGGTCGGCCCCGCCGCCCCGCTGCGGATCGGCATTCCGGCCGAGCTCGACGTCGCGGCGCTATCCACCGCCCTGGCGGCATGCCGCCGGCGCCTGCCCCATCTGCGCTTCAGTCTTCGCGGGCAGAGCTCGGACGCTCTGCTGCGCGATCTCGGGCAGGGCGACCTCGATGTCGCCGTCGCCTTCACCCAGTCGGCCCCGACGATCGAGGCGCGGCATTTCTGGAGTGACGACATCGTGTGGGTGAGCGCGCAGGACGGCCCGATCGATGCCGGCAGGCCCGTCCCGCTCGTGGCGCATGATGTGAGCTGCGTCTTCGATCGCCTGGCCACGACGGCACTCACCCACGTCGGGCGCGATTGGGAGCTCGTGCTCAGCGCGTCCGGCGCGATGAGCCTGAATTCTGCCGTGCGCGCCGGACTCGGCGTCGCCGTTGCGCTCCGACGCCTCGTCGAAGCCGGTCTAGCGGTCGTCGGTGAGGACACACTGCCGACCCTGCCGCCGGTCGTCTGCGGCGTCTACCTTCGCGATGCCGGCGACCACGACACGTTGCCGGTGCTCGCCGACGCGATTGCGGGAGCGATCGCACCGCAGGCGTAGACGATCGATTCCATGAAACCTGCCTGTAGGATGGGTAGAGCGGCGAAATCGGGCATTTGTCCGATTTCGCCGCGAAGCCCATCGATGGGTTTCGCCAAGAGCTCAACCCATCCTACAGGCCGAAATGATTCGAGCTTCGGTAACGATGCACTTTTGATAGCTCAGTGCGCCTTGCGCTCGCTCGGATCCGGCAGGAACGCCGGGTCGAACACGTCCGCGCCCTTGGGCTTCGACTTGAACGGGCGAGCGAGCACGAGCAGGCCGATCGCGGCATCGAGCCGTTTCGGATCGACGCCACCGAAGCCGTTCGCCTTGACCTCCGGTGTGATGATGTTCTGGCTCAGCGCAAGTTGCAGGCGCTCGAGCTCGACCTCCTTCTTGGCGTCCTCGCTGCGCCTGACCACGGATTCGATGGCGGAGGACGGACTTCGCACCGTCTCCCGGAGACCCTCGACGAATGCAGCAAGAAACGCCTTGACCACCTGCGGCTTTTCCGACGCGAATTTGGAATTCACCATGATGGCGTCGCCGTAGAGATCGACGCCGTAGTCGGCCATCAACAGCAGCGAGATGTCGTCGCTGGGCACGCCGCGGTCCTTGAGGTTGACGAAGGTCGAGAACGAGTAGCCGATGATGGCATCGACCTCGCCGGACGCCAGCATCGGCTCGCGTATCGGAGCGCCGATATCCACCACCGTGATCGCGGCGCGGTCGAGCCCGTTGGCCTTCACGAGGATCGGCCATTGCGCAAAGGCGAGGTCTCCGGCCGGCGCACCCACCTTCTTGCCCTGGAGGTCCTGCGGCGACGCCACGCCGCGGCTCTTGCGGCCAACGACTGAAAAAGCCGGCTTGTTGTGAACGATGAACACCGCCGTCACCGGCGCGCTCGGATTCTCGTCGCGAAACCTGATCAGCGCGTTGATGTCGCCGACGCCCATGTCGAAGGCGCCCGAGGCGACCCGCTGGAGGGCCTCGATCGAGCTCGACGCCGGCTCGATGGTCACGTCGAGGCCGCGGGCGCCGTAGTAGCCGTTGTCGAGCGCCACGACGAAGGGCGCCAACTGACCTTCAAACTTCCAATTGAGCGAGAATCTGACGGTTGCCTGCGCCGCCGAAGGCCCGGCGCCAAGCGCCGCCACAGCGATCAACGTCGCCGCCGTCAGCCCCGCCCGCCGGAGCCATGACCTCGCTGTCCTCATGCGGTCGGAGCCGTTCAGCTTGGCCATTGGCCTGACGATTTTGCCGCGCGGCGATCAACAAAGTACATGCCGTCGCAAAGCGCAAGGTGCGAAAGCGCCCGGCCGCCGGCTTTGTCGCCACGACGGCGCTTCCCGGTCACAGTGAACCACTTGTTGCGGCGCCTCGACCCGGGAAGCGCTGTATGATCCCTTGTTGCGCATGTCCTCGATCGGCGAACCGGGTCCACCCTCGGGTCAAGCCCGAGGGCAGGCTTCGCCGGGACATGATTCCTTTGCCGGCGCATGTCCTTGATCGGCGAACCGGGTCCACTTCGCCGGGACATGCTGTAGCGCGGCAGGATGCCGCATCACGAGCCACGCAGTGCGCTCGAGATCGCCAGCGGCGCATCGCGTCGCGGTTTGTTAACTCGGCGGTCGTTCGATCGAGCTATGGTGCTGCGCATGAGTGATTCGATTGGTCGACTGTTCGACGCCGTCGTTGCCGCCAGGCATGCGGACCCATCGACGTCGCGCACCGCGCGCCTGCTGCGCTCGGGGCGCGCCAAGATGGCAAAGAAGCTCGCCGAGGAGGCCGTCGAGGTGGTGATCGACGCCATGACCGGCAATCGTGCCGCGGTGGCCAGCGAAAGCGCCGATCTGCTCTACAACCTGGTCGTGCTCTGGGCATCGTCCGGAGTGCATCCGGACGATGTCTGGAAGGAGATGGAGCGTCGCGAGCGCCTGTTCGGAATCGCCGAGAAGCTTCGCAAGGATGGCCCCGATTCCGAGCCGAAACGCAAGGTCATCGCGCTCGAAGCCCGGCGCCTGCGCAAGCGGCGCTGACGTCCGCCGTGGACAACGCTGCATCGGACCGTTAATCAGCCTCATGCTCAGACGCATTTACGACTGGTGCATCGCCGCCGCCGGCAAGCCGCATTCGGCTTGGATCATGGGGGCTGTCTCCTTCGCGGAGAGCTCGTTCTTTCCGGTCCCGCCCGACGTGATGCTCATCCCCATGTCGCTGGCACGGCCCGACAAGGCCTGGTTCTATGCGACGCTGTGCACGTGCACGTCGGTGGCCGGCGGGCTGCTCGGCTATGTGATCGGCGCGGCGCTCTACGACTCGCTCGGCCACTGGCTGATCCAGCTCTACGGCTATGGCGGCAAGGTCGAGACGTTCCGTGAGGCTTACGCCCACTGGGGCGTCTGGATCATCCTGATCAAAGGCCTGACGCCGATCCCCTACAAGCTGGTGACGATCACATCCGGGTTCGCCGGATTCAACGTCATGCTTTTCATCCTGTGCTCGGTGGTGGCACGCGGGATACGGTTCTTCGCCACCGCGCTCCTGCTCAACCGCTACGGAGCGCGGGCGCGAGAGGTGATCGAAAAGCGTCTCACCCTGTGCGTCGCGGTCGGCGTCGGGGTGATCGCGGTCGGCATCGCTGGCGCGCTCTACCTGTTCTGAGCCGCCGCGTGGTCGCCGCACCGCCTCGCCGGCACCGATGCGCCGGACCGCAGGCGAAGCGGCGTCGCGTCACATCCTCACAGGTGACTCCTCCAGAACGTCAGCATGCGTTCCCACGCGGTCTCCGCGGCCTTGCGGTCATGGGCGGCGAGCCGCTGCTCGTTCATGAAGCCGTGCTGGGCGTCGTAGCGGAAGATCTCGACCGGCTTTCCGGCGGCTTTGCACGCCGCCTCGAAGTCGTCCACCGCCGCGGGCGTGCACCAGTCGTCGTGGCTGGCGAAATGCCCCTGCAGCGGAATCCGGATATCGGCGGGGCGGGCCACGTTTGCCGGCGGCAGACCATAGAAGCAGAGCGCGGCGGTGAGCTCGGGAACCCGGATCGCCCCCAGGACGGTGACGGCGCCGCCCATGCAGAAGCCGGTCAGCCCGACGCGAACGCCGGTCTGCCCGAGGTATTGCGCGGCGCCGCGAACCGACTGGTCGGTGGCATCGAGAAAGTCGAGCGAGCTCATCTCGCGATTGGCGGCTTCCGGGTCGTGGTAGGGAACGACCGTGCCGGCGTAGAGATCGGGCGCCAGCGCCTCGTAGCCTGCCGCCGCGAAACGGTCGCACACCCCCTTGATCTGGTCCTGAACCCCCCACCATTCCTGCACCACGACCACACCCGGCGCACTGGCGCTGCCGCTCTTGCTCAGATACCCGGACGCGTCTCTGCCGTCGGGCCGTTTGAACGTGATCTTCGTACCCATGATGCTCCCGGATGAAGTTGCTGGGCGCCACATGTCCCGGCGAACCGAACATGCACCGGCGCGAACGTACGCATGATCTTAACCAATCCGCCACGAAGAATCGCGTCCATGGCAACTCCCGCAGGAGATTTCCTGCTCGATGTCCGGCTGGTTAACCGTACGGTCGGAGAGCGTGGGTAAGCTTCCGGGGATTGGCGCGCAGACCCAGTCGTCGCCCATGCGATCGGGAGAGCACATTGGAAAATGAATTGTCGCGCGATGTGCGCCCGGGCACCGTTCTGGCGCGCCCCGTCGGAGTCGAGCCGCTGGGACGGGTGCTCTCGGTCACCGGTTCGCAGGCGACCATCCAGGTGAAGGTGCCGAGCCTGCCGCCCGAGGCCGAGGACGAGCGCCTCAGCGTCGGCCGGTTCTTCGGCATCCGGGCCGGGAAGTCGCTGGTGATCGGCGTGCTGACCCGGATCTCGCTCGACGATGCGCCCGCCGGACAGGCGGCTTGCGGCCATGCGACCGGCGTCCTCGACCTGCTGGGCGAGATCCGCTCGGACGACTCCGGCGCCGCGCGCTTCGATCGCGGCGTGAAGGAATCTCCGACCATCGGCGATCCCGCCGAATTTCTCGGCCGTGCGGTCCTGCGCACGGTCTTCGATTGCGCCGGTCCCGACACGATCAATGTCGGGCAGCTTCAGCAGGACCACTCGATCGGCGCCCACATCAATGTCGACAGGCTGGTCGGACGGCACTTCGCCCTGCTCGGCACGACCGGCGTCGGCAAGTCGACCGGCGTTGCCCTCATCATTCAGGAGATCCTCCAGGCACGGCCCGATCTGCGCATCTTCGTCATCGATCCGCACAACGAATATGGCCGCTGCTTCGGCGACCGTGCCCAGGTGCTGACGCCGAAGAATCTCAGGCTGCCGTTCTGGCTGTTCAGCTTCGAGGAAATCGTCGATGTCTTCTTCCGCGGCAGGCCGGGCGCCGAGGATGAGGTCGAGATTCTGTCCGAGCTCATCCCGGTCGCCAAGGGCAATACCGCCCACAGTCGCGGCGCGACCGACCGGCCGAGCATCCGCAAGAGCGACCCCAAGAGCACCGGCTATACGCTCGACACCCCGGTCCCGTACCGGCTGGAAGACCTCATCGGCCTGATCGACGAGCGCATGGGCAAGCTTGAGAATCGCTCGGTCTGGACCCGCTATCACCGGCTCCTCGGCCGTATCGAGAGCGCGCGCAACGACCCGCGCTATACCTTCATGTTCGAGAACGCCAATATCGGCGGCGATACCATGGTGGAGGTGCTGAGCCAGCTGTTTCGTCTTCCCCCCAATGGCCGGCCGATGACCATCATGCAGCTGGCCGGCTTCCCGGCCGAGGTGGTGGACTGTGTCGTGTCCGTGGTGTGCCGCATGGCGTTCGAGTTCGGCCTGTGGAGCGACGGCGCCTTTCCGTTGCTGATGGTCTGCGAGGAGGCGCACCGCTATGTGCCGGCGGATCGCAACAACGGCTTCGGCCCGACCCGCAAGGCGATCTCGCGTATCGCCAAGGAGGGCCGCAAATACGGAGTGTTCCTTGGATTGATGACGCAGCGGCCGTCCGAGATCGACGCCACCATCATCTCACAATGCAACACGCTGTTTGCGATGCGCATGTCGAACGAGCGCGACCAGGCCATCGTCCGCTCGGCGGTGTCGGATGCGGCCGGAAGCCTCCTCGGCTTCCTGCCAGCGCTGGGGGCGCGTGAGGTCTTCGCCTTCGGCGACGGAGTGCCGCTGCCGACCAGGCTCCGCTTCAAGGAGCTGCCGGAGCACCTCATCCCCAGGAGCGAGCCCGTCGGCTACAGCGGCAAGGAGTCGGCGCAGTCGGTCGACAGCCACTTCATCGCCTCGGTGGTGGAGCGCTGGCGCGGTGCCACCAGCAGCGACAAGGGCGACTTCGACGAGGGGCCGCTGTACGACACCATGGTGACCGACGAATTCTCGCCGCTGCAGCAGGCGCTGGCGCGCAATCACGAGCGGGTCGGCGCCGGCGCCAAGGGCGCGCCGGTGCCGCGGCCGGATTCGTTCTTCTTTCCGGTCGACACCGACGGTCGGCCGGGATCGCGGTCGCGCCGCTAGCGCATGTCGCGGCGCTTCATTTGCTCACACGATCCCTCGTCAGCAATTCCCGGTGGAGGATGAACGGATACGCCGGTCCTCCGGCGCCCGGTCCGGATCATGAGGGCTGTTCGTTGTGTCGTGGTGTCGACACAATTTCTCGGCCGGGTTGAAGTGGACAAAATGAAAGTCGGTGTCGGAAGCTGATTGACGCGGCTCGGTCCGACGACATAAGTTGCCGACCCTGCCGTTTGGGCGCGCTTCGTCGCACATGGAGGTGAGACGCATGGACTGGTCCAGGTCTTCCATTGTTGTGCCCGAGGAGATCCAGACCGGCGAGCCGTCCGCCGTCGCCGCCAAGCGGGACATCGCCCGCGACATCGTCGCCAAGCTGCGGGCCGCGGGCATGCCATGCGAGCTCGTCACCTTCGACGACGAGGCGGAGGACGATCTGGTCCGTCAATAGCCGGTATCGGCGTTGCGTCGCTGTCGTCGGCGCCGGTGTGACCCTGCTGATGGCGGACCTTGAAGCATGTCCCGGCGAAGTGGACCCGGTTCGCCGGTCAAGGACATGCGTCAACAAAGAACTTACAGCGCTTCCCGGTCGAGGTGCCGCGACAAGTGGTTCACCATGACCGGGAAGCGCTGTAGGCGAACGCTCGCAGCGCTGATCCGGCGATTGCGCCGATATGTGACGCATCAGGACCCGTTGGCGGCGGCGGCCGGGACGATTGCGATGGTCGTGGCCGGCAATCAGCCATTCTACCCGCTCTATCTGCACGCGATCGCCGGGACCGCGGCCTGGCCCGCATGGTTGACGCTCATCTCGACGCCGTTCTTCTTGGCGATTCCCGCTGTCGCGCGACGCCATTCGCTCAGCGGTCGCGCCATGCTTCCGGTGGTGGGCGTCGCCAACACGATGTTGGGTGCGAAGCTGCTCGGCGCCGCCTCCGCGGTCGAGCTGTTCCTCATTCCGTGCATCCTGCTCGCCGCGATCCTGTTCCGGCCCGCCGAGCGGGTCGTCATGGTCCCGGTTCTCGCCACGCCGTTCATTGCCCATGTGGCGTTTGATTGGATATCCGGCTCGCCGGTGCAGACCTTCAGCGCCGACGCGTACGGCTCGATCGTCACCGTGCACGCCGTCAGTGTCGCGACCTTGATGGCATTCATCGGCCTGCTGTTCGCCTCGATCCTGTCCGAGCGCGAGGTCTGACGCAGTCAGGTTCCGCAGAACGTCTCGTGCACCACCTGGTCCGGGGTCGGCGGATCGGCGTACCGGGCGAACGCTGGCCGGTCCTCAAAAGGCGCGGCCAGGACGGTCAGCAGATCATCCAGCGGCGCATGGTCTCCGTGCCGTGCCGCCGCAATCACCGCTTCCACCTGATGGTTGCGCGGGATCACGGCGGGGTTGACCGCGCGCATGGCGGCCTGGCGTTCGGCCGCGGTGGTGTCCTCCTGTGCGAGCCGCCGCCGCCACTCGACGGCCCAGGCGTCGAAGGCCGCCGGGTCGTCGAACAGGCTTCGCAGCGGGCCGTCGGCATCCGGGCCGGCGCCAGCCGCATCGCTCAGCCGGCGAAACGTCAGAGTGAAGTCGGCCCGGCTCTGCGCCATGCGGTCGAGCAGATCCTGCGCCAGCGCCATGTCTCCCGCCCGTTCCTCCGTCAGGCCGAGCTTGCGTCGCAGACCGGTCAGATAGGCGGCGGCGAAACGGGCCGGGAACGTCCCGATCGCCGCTCGTGCGGCGTCGAGGGCGCCGTCGGCGTCAGCGCCGAGATGGGGGAGCATGGCCTGTGCGAGGCGGGCCAGATTCCAGTGCGCGATTCCGGGTTGGTTGCCATAGGCATAGCGGCCGGCGCCGTCGATCGAGCTGAACACGGTCCCGGGATGGAAGGTGTCCATGAACGCACAGGGGCCGTAGTCGATGGTTTCGCCGACGATCGACATGTTGTCGGTGTTCATCACGCCGTGGATGAAGCCGATCAGCTGCCAGCTGGCGATCAGCTTCGCGGTGCGGCCGATCACCATGTCCAGCAGCGCCAGAACGGGGCGTTCCGCGCCCGCCGCGTCCGGATAGTGCCGGGCGATGACATAGTCGGCGAGCAGGCGCACGGCCTCGGTATCGCGGCGTCCGGCGAACAGCTCGAAGGTTCCGACCCGCACGTGGCTCTCGGCGACCCGTGTCAGCACGGCGCCGGGCCACAGCCCGTCGCGCAGGATCTGCTCGCCGGTGGTGATGGCAGCCAGCGCCCGCGTGGTGCGAACGCCGAGGGCGGCCATCGCCTCGCTGACGATATACTCGCGCAGCACCGGGCCGAGCACCGCCCGGCCGTCGCCCATGCGCGAGAACGGGGTCCGGCCGGCGCCCTTGAGCTGGATGTCACGGCGCACTCCATCGCGGTCGCGCACCTCGCCGAGCAGCACGGCGCGGCCGTCGCCGAGCTGCGGCACCCAGCTGCCGAACTGATGCCCGGCGTACGCCATCGCGATCGGCTCGGCCCCGTCCGGCACCCGGTTGCCTGCCAGCATCTCCACACCGTCGGGCGCGGACAGCCTGTCGGGATCGATCCCGAGATGTCGGGCGAGGTCTTCATTCAACCGGATCAGTCGGGGGCCCGGCACCGGGGTCGGCGCGACGCGCGCGAAGAACCGCTCCGGCAACCGGGCATAGCTGTTGTCGAACGCGATCGGCGCCACGGCGGGCGGCGGAAGGCCCGGGGGGTCTTGCCGATCCGCACGGATGCTCGTCATTCCGGCTGGTGTGTCCACAGTTGCTCCGTCGTTGTTCCCGATATGGTAGCACATCGGGGAATCCGACAGGCCGAACCGGTTCCGGTGCCATGCATGACGGGAGCATCGGCCGCGTGCAGCCGGGGCAGGCGACGTGCAATGGGCGGGATCCGAGTTTTCACTGTGTGAAAACCGATGATGACCCGGCTTCTCGACCCGACAGATCATGGTATCGTCGGCCGATAACGAGCGCTCTGCGAGCGGTCAAACGATCGCCCGACATCGCCGACCTGATCAGATGGTCGCGCAGGCCCCTGTCGCAACGATGCTCACCCATCGGCGCTGGCGGCGGGGTGCCGGTGGTGCGGCGATTGCTGATCGACCAGCCGGAGGAAACCCCGTGAACGCTCCTCGATCCAATTTTGGCTTCCCGTTGCCGAGCGCGGTGCCGCCGCTTGCCGGCGCCGAGCAACTCGACGCCATGTACCCCTATTTCACCCATGTGGACCACGAGGACGACCAGCGCTACTGGGTGTACAATGCGATGCACTTCCCCGAGCCGATCCCGGCCTTCGATTCGATCACGTCGGAGGCGCCCTACGCTGCTCTGGGCGCATTCAACACCCGCGTCCACGTGCTGCCGACGGTGCTCGGCATCGGCTATCGCATCATCAACGGCCGCGTCTACATCACCGGCTATCCGGTCACCGATCCGGCCGAGATCGAGCGGCGGCTCGTGCTCTTCCAGCAGCGCGCCTTCTACTACTATGAGAACTGGGAGCGGCTGTACGAGCACTGGAAGACCAAGATGATGGCGCTGATCCGGGAGGCCGAGGCCATCGAGGTGCCGGCGCTTCCCGAGTACGACGACGAGCAATCGGTGAAGGACGGCCGCGGCATCGCGCAGAATCATTTTGTCCTCGACAGCTACCAGCGCACCATCGAGGGCTACTTCCGGATGTGGCAGCATCATTTCGAGTTCCTGCTGCTCGGCTACGGCGCCTATATGACGTTCTTCGATTTCTGCAAGAAGGCGTTCCCGGAAATTCCGGATCAGAGCATCTCGTTCATGGTGGCGGGCCTCGAGGCGCTGATGTTCAGGCCGGACGAGGAGCTCAAGAAGCTGGCCAGGACGGCGATCGATCTCGGCGTCGCCGACGTCTTCGTCGATGGGGCGTCCGCCCAGACGGTCATCGCCGCCATGGGGTCGCG
>JBEKZK010000102.1:0-10127 GCA_049509935.1 Xanthobacteraceae bacterium
CGTGCCGGGCCGACGTGCGTGCGCCATCTCGCCGACTGGGGCGCCGACGTCGTCCGCGTCGAGCCTCCGGGCGGCGATGATATTGCCGGCAATCGCCACGGCTTCGATTTCCAGAACCTGCACCGCAACAAGCGCGCCATCCGGCTCAACCTCAAGGATCCGGCCGGACACGCGGCGTTCATGCGGCTCGCGCGCACCGCCGACGTCATCGTCGAGAACATGCGCGCCGAGGTGAAGCACCGGCTCAACGTCGCCTATGACGACGTGCGCGCCATCAATCCGCGGGTCGTCTACGGCAGCATTTCGGGGTTCGGCCAGGACGGACCCTACGGCAAGCGCGCCGGGGTCGACCAGATCGCCCAGGGGATGGGCGGGCTGATGTCGATCACCGGCCTGCCCGGCCAGGGCCCGGTGCGGGTCGGCATTCCGGTCGCCGACCTGAGCGCCGGCAATCTGCTGGCGCTCGGCATCACCATGGCGTTGCTCGAGCGCACCCGCACCGGGGTCGGCCGTTGGGTGCAGACGAGCCTGCTCGAGGCGCAGATCTTCATGCTGGATTTCCAGGCGTCGCGCTGGCTGATCGGACACGAGGTAGCGCCGCAGGCCGGCAACGATCATCCGACCAGCATCCCGACCGGGGTCTTTCCCACCAGCGACGGCCACATCAACATCGCGGCGAGCTCGACGCGGATGTGGGAGCGGTTCTGCGACGCGATTGAGCGGCCCGACTGGAAGTGCACGGAGGGCTGGAACTCGGCCAAGGGCCGCAGCGCCGACCGCGCCGCGATCAACGCGGCGATCGGCGAGATCACCCGGCACAAATCCGCCGCGCACTGGATCGCGCTGTTCGAAGGCGCCGGCATTCCCTGCGGGCCGATCAACACCATCGATCAGGTGTTCGCCGATCCGCAGGTCCGCCACCTCGGCATGGCGACGCCGGTGCAGCATCCGAGCCTCGGCGAGCTCGCGGTGGTCGCCTCCCCGATCAACATGACGGGGGTGCGCCGCGGCGTCCGCATGCCGACCCCGGACGCCGGGGCGGATACCGACGCGGTGCTGCGCGCGGCCGGCTACAGCGACGCCGAGATCTCCGACCTGCGCGCCAGGGGAACCGTGTGATGGACACTGCGATCCCGAACGCGCCGGCTCGCCGATATGCCGATGGCAAGATGCTCGCCGCCAAGGACGACGGCATCGGCTTCATCACCTTCAACCAGCCGGACAAGCGCAACGCCATGTCGATCGAGATGTGGCAGGGCCTCGCCGACATCCTCGACGATTTCGCGGCCGATGACGGCGTGCGGGTGGCGATCATGACCGGCGCCGGCGACAAGGCCTTCGTGTCCGGGGCCGACATCAGCCAGTTCGAGAAGCGGCGCGCCGACGCCGACGGCGAGGCCGCGTATGCGGCGGCGACCGGCGGCGGCCGGGCCAGGCTCGCGGCGTTCCCCAAGCCGCTGATCGCCAGCATCCGCGGCTACTGCCTCGGCGGCGGGCTGGCCATTGCCATGCAGGCCGACCTGCGGGTCGCCGCGCGGACAGCCGAGTTCGGCGTCCCGGCGGCAAGGCTCGGCATCGCCTACGCGTTCGAGGGCTTGCGCACCCTGGTGCAGCTGGTCGGACCGGCGCACGCGCGCATGCTTCTGTATACCGGTCGGCGGATCCCGGCCGACGAGGCCGCGCGCATCGGCCTGATCAACCAGGTGGTGGAGGACGACGCGCTGGCCGCCACAGTGACCGAGCTTGCCCGCACCATCGCGGGGAATGCGCCGCTGTCGATCGCGGCCTCGAAGCTGTGCATCAACAGCGTGCTGCAGGACCCGGCGGACCGCGACTTCGAGGCGATCGCACGCGCCGGCCGCGCCTGTCTCGACAGCGCCGATTATCGCGAGGGCCGCACCGCCTTCATGGAGAAGCGCAAGCCGCGATTCACCGGCCGCTGAGCCTCCGCTGAGCCTCACCCGGGTCGGATCTCGGGCTTGCCGCCGTGGCCGGCCGTTCCCCAGCCCGGCACGCAGACTCGGCGGCCCGACCCGGTTTCCTCGACGCGTACATCGGTGCGATAGATCGCCGACAGCATCGCGCCGGTCACGACCTCATGGGGCGGCCCGATCGCGCGCAGCCCACCGTCGGCGATCACCGCCACACAGGTGGCGACGAGGAGCGCATGGTCCGGATCGTGGGTCGACAGCACGACGCCGTAGCCGGCCGCCGCCAGATCCCGGATCCGTTCGAGCACCATGGTCTGGTTGCCGAAGTCGAGGCTCGCGGTCGGCTCGTCGAGCACCAGGATCGGGGCACCCTGGGCGAGGGCACGGGCGATCAAGGCGAGCTGGCGCTGACCGCCGGAGATGCGGGTATAGTCGGCCTCCGCCAGTGCCGCGATGCCGAGCTCTTCGAGCCGCTGCAGCGCAATGCGCCGGTCGGCCGGCCCGGGGCTGGCATAGGCCTTGAGCCGCGCCGTGCGCCCCATCAGCACCACGTCGAGCACGCTGTAGGAGAACTCCGTGACATGGGCCTGCGGCACATAGGCCATGCACTGTGCGATCTCGAGTGGCCGCAGGCGCGCCAGCGGACGGCCGTCGACCTCGATCGAGCCGCCGAGCGGGCGCTGCAGGCCGAGCAGCGTGCGGAACAGCGTGGTCTTGCCGGCCCCGTTGGGGCCGAGCAGGCACAGCACCTCACCGGGCCCGAGCGCCAGCGTGATGTCGCGGCCGACCAGGTGGTTGCGGTAGCCGATGTCGAGGTTAAGGGCGCTCAGGCGCATCGATCCGCACGCATGATCCGTAACAAGCTGCTCGCATCCTGGCACGCCCGCACTTCCCTGAAGGGGCGCATGGCGCCATGGAACTTGATATTTTTGCCATAATCATAATATACAGACTATCTGCATACGGGTGCTTGGGACGTGGACACCGCAGGCCCGAAACGAAAATCGAGACAGGGATGACCCAAATCACGGCAGTGGAATTTCAACGCAATTTCGGCGAGTTCCAGCATCAGGCCCAGCGGGAGCCGGTTGAGATCACCCGACATGGTCGACGCGAGCTGGTTCTGATGTCCGCAGAACATTACGATTGGCTGGTGGCGGCGGCCCGGCGCACCTTTCGGACATCGGTAGCCGCATCGGTGGTGGTCGATGCCGTACGCCGCGCCGAAATGGATGCCGAGCATGCCCATCTGGACGATTTGATGAAGTGAGCGAGCGTCGTGGCGCCACCCGAGCCGAAGCCCGGCTTGATCATCCGTTACGACTACCTGTGGAGCCACGAAGCCGCTGCCGGCCGCGACCAGGGCAAGGACCGTCCGGCCTGTCTCGTGGCGGCCAGCGACTCCGCTGCCAAGCCACGATTCGTAGTCATCCTGCCTATCACCCACGCGCCACCGAGCGGAGATACGGTGGGAATCGAAATTCCGTCGCGGGTGCGTCATGCGATCGGTTTGGACGACGCGCCAAGTTGGGTCATCGTTTCGGAGCACAACGTCGACGAATGGCCGAATGCGGGTCTCGCGCCGGTACCCGGCCGCCCAGGAACATTCAGCTACGGCTTCATTCCTCCCGGCTTGTTCGCGCGGATCAAAGCCATGTTCCTGCAGATCGGCCAGCAGGGCAAAGGCGCAGGTGTGCGCAGATGACCCTGCCTCACCCCCACGTCCGGCTGCCGCGCGCGAGCAGCCAGAGAAAGAACGGGCCACCCAGCAGGGCGGTCAGGATCCCGAGCGGCGTCTCGACGCGGGCAATGCTGCGCGCCAGCATGTCGACCACGAGCATGAACGAGGCGCCGAGCAGCATCGCGGCAGGGAGCAGGCGGGCGAAATTGGGCCCGACCAGCATGCGGGCGATGTGCGGGATCATCAGGCCGACCCAGCCGATGACGCCCGAGATGGCGACTACGCTCGCCGTCATCAGGGTCGCGGCGACGATCACCAGGGCGCGCATCCGGGTCACATCGATGCCGAGCGCGCGGGCTTCGTCGTCGCCGAGGGCGAGGACGCCGATGCGCCAGCGCAGCAGCACCAGCGGCACCAGGCCGACGAGCACCAGCGGCACCACCATGACGAGATCGTCGAGCTTGACGCCGGCGAGGCTGCCGAGCAGCCAGAACGTGATGGCCTGCAACTGGTCGTAGGGATCGGCCAGGATCTTGACCAGCGAGATGCAGGCGCCGGCCAGCGCCCCCATGACGACGCCGGAGAGCACCAGCACCAGGGTGCGATCGTGGCCGCGCAGCGCGGCGGCGATCAGGTAGACGCAGGCGACGGTGCCGAGCCCGCCCGCGAACGCCAGGGTCTGGATGCCGGCGACCGGCAATGACAGCAGGATGCCGATGACCGCCCCGAGCCCCGCCCCGGTCGAGACGCCGAGGATGTCGGGGGAGACGAGCGGATTGCGAAACAGGGTCTGGTAGCAGGCGCCGGCGCCGGACAGCGCCGCGCCGACCACGGCGGCGGCGGCCACCCGCGGCAGCCGCACCCGGAGGAGCACGATCTCGCCCGGTGCCGGCGCCGCGTCGGCGAGGCCGAGAAGCCGCCGCAGCGCCGCCGCGAGGTCCGCGGCGTGCAGAGGAAACGGGCCGACCGCGAGCGCGAGCGCGAGCGTGCCGGCGAGCAGCGCCAACAGGAGCGTGATGGCAGTGCCCCGATAGCGCCCGGCTCCCGCCCGGGCCGCAGCCGGCGCGGATACGGTCGAATGCGGCGTCATCGCGCCTTACCTGGCGCGGCAGGCGGGTCGAACGAGCCAATGTCGACAAAAAACATAGCGATCCCAATCATATATCGCGATGCTCTCATCCGATACCCGATCGCCGCGAGGGCGCCCAGATGTCGCATGCGAGGTCTGCCGTGATCAAGCATATCGGGCGATTTCGGCTCGCGACAGCCGGGCGCGACTCCGCTAATAAGCCGTCATGGATCTGATTACGACATCACGGCAGCTGGCGCAGGCTTGTGCCCGGTTGGCGAAGCACCCCTTCGTGACCGTCGACACCGAATTCCTGCGCGAGACCACCTATTTTCCCATCCTGTGCGTGGTCCAGATGGCCAGCACGGACGAGGCCGTCGTCGTCGACGCCATGGCGTCCGGGCTCGACCTGAAGCCGTTCTTCGACCTGATGGCGAACGAGAAAGTGCTAAAGGTCTTTCACGCCGCCCGCCAGGACATCGAGATCGTGTGGCACCGCGCCGGCCTCATTCCGCATCCGATCTTCGATACCCAGGTCGCCGCCATGGTGCTCGGCTACGGGGATTCGATCTCCTATGACCAGCTGGTGCAGCGCATCACCGGCGACCATCTCGACAAGTCGAACCGCTTCACCGACTGGGCACGCCGTCCGCTGACCGAGGCGCAGGTGGTGTACGCGACGTCCGATGTCACCCATCTGCGCGATGTCTACCTGGCGTTGTCGGAGGACATCGCCCAGCGAGGCCGGATCGACTGGGTGGTCGAGGAGATGAAGGTGCTGACCTCGCCGGACACCTATCGGCTCGATCCGGAGAGCGCCTGGGAGCGACTGAAGACCAGGGTGCGCAAGCCCAAGGAGCTCGCCGTCCTGATCGAGGTCGCCGCCTGGCGCGAGCGCGAGGCGAAAGCCCGCGACGTGCCGCGCGGCCGCGTGCTCAAGGACGACGTGCTCGGCGACATCGCCGTGCAGGCGCCGACCACCGCCGAGAAGCTCGCCAGCCTGCGCTCGCTGCCCAAGGGCTTCGAGCGGTCGAAATGGGGCGAAGGCATCCTGCAGGCGGTCGCCCGCGGGCTCGCGCGTGACCCGAAATCGCTGCCCCGGCTCGAGCGCACCAAGCAGGCGGCGAACGGCACGGCCGTCGTCGAGCTGCTCAAGGTTCTGCTGCGCATGACCGCCGAGCGCCATGCGGTGGCCGCAAAAGTGATCGCGACGGTCGACGACCTCGACCGCATCGCCGCCGACGACGAGGCCGACGTGCCGGCGCTCAGGGGGTGGCGCCGCGACCTCTTCGGCGACATGGCGATCGCGCTCAAGCACGGGCGGGTCGCCCTGGCGATCGAGAAGGGCCGGGTGTCGGCGGTGGAGCGGCAATAGGTCAGCATGAACAGGCTGCCGGCTCCCACGCTCACCATCTGCGGTCTCGACGAGCTCGCGCTCTACAGCGGGCGCGGGGTGACCCACGTGGTGTCGATCCTGGATCCGGACCATCCGGAGCCGGAGGCATTCGCGAGCTACGAGCGCCACCATCGGACCGTCATGCGGTTCCACGATGCCATCACCCCTGGCCCAGGCGTGGTGCTGCCGGCCGTGGGCGACGTCGAGGCGGTCCTGGCGTTCGGCGAGCGGCTGGCGCGAGAGGATGCCGCCGCCGGCCATGTGCTGGTCCATTGCCACGCCGGCATCTCGCGCTCCGCTGCCGTGATGGCGATCCTGCTGGCGCAGCACGATCCGGGGCGCGACGAGGACGCAGTCTTCGAGCTGGTGGTCAGCCTGCGCCCCAAGGCATGGCCCAATTCCAGCCTGATCGCCATGGCGGACGACCTGCTGGGGCGCGGCGGCCGGCTCAACCGCGCGCTCGGCCGGCATTACAAGCGGCAGCTCGTGGTCTTCCCATTCGTCGAGCAGTTCATGCGCGACAACGGCCGGGCGCAGGAGGTCGACATGGCCGGTTGAGGACGGCGCGGGCCGGGCGTGCGATCTTTGCGCTGGTGCCGGCGCGGCAAAGCCCGCACAGTCCGGCATTGGGCGTCAAGCGGGCGAACGAAGGGCCCGCGGCGCCGCGGTCGAGGACACGCAAGGAGCCGACATGAAGGTAGGAGCGGCGATCGCCGGAATCCTGAAGCGCGAGGGGGTGGAGATCCTCACCGGCTACCCGGTCAACCATCTCATCGAGTTCGCAGCCGCGGAGGACATCCGGCCGATCATGGTCCGCCAGGAACGCATCGGTCTGCACATGGCGGATGCCATCTCGCGGGTGACGTCGGGCGGCAAGATCGGCGTGTTCTGCATGCAGCACGGCCCGGGCACCGAGAACGCCTATGGCGGCATCGCCCAGGCGTTCGGCGAGTCGGTACCCGTCCTCGTCGTGCCGATGGGCTATCCGCGGCGCATCGCCCACATTCCGCCGAACTACAACGCCGTCACCCAGATGCGCGGCATCACCAAGTCGGCCGAGCCGGTCACCAGCCCCGCCGAGGTGGGCAACGTCATGCGGCGCGCGTTCTCGCGGCTGCGCAATGGGCGCGGCGGTCCGGTCCTGGTCGAGGTGCCGTCCGACATGTGGCAGGAGGAGCTTCCCGGACCGCTGGTCTACACCCCGGTGGCGACCACCCGCTACGAGCCGGAGGCCGCCGCGGTGCGCGAGGCGGCAAAGCTGCTCGCCGGCGCCAAGCGCCCGGTGGTCTATGCCGGGACCGGCGTGCATTGGGCGCGCGCCTGGCCGCAGCTGCGCCGACTGGCCGAGCTGCTCGGCGCGCCGGTCACCACCAGCCTGGGGGGCAAGAGCGCGTTTCCCGAGGACCACCCGCTGTCGCTCGGCTCCGGCGGGCTCGCGGTGCCGCGGCAGGTGCGCCACTTCCTCGATGCCGCGGACGTGATCTTCGGCATCGGCTGCAGCTTCACCGAGACCAACTTCGGCGTCGCCATGCCGAAGGGCAAGACGATCATCCATGCGACGCTCGATCCCGATCACCTCAACAAGGACGTGGCGGCGACGGTCGGCATGGTGGGCGATGCGGCGCTCACCCTCGACCTGCTGATCGCCGAACTGGCGACGCTGATTCCTTCCCCGCGCGACGGCAAGGCGGTCGCGGCGGAGATCGCCGGCATCAACGAGGCTTGGCTCGCCGAGTGGATGCCCAAGCTCACGTCGAACGAGACGCCGCTGTCGCCCTACCGGGTGATCCGCGATCTGCTGCACACCGTCGACGTCGCCAACACGATCATCACCCATGACGCCGGCAGCCCGCGCGACCAGCTGTCGCCGTTCTGGGTGACGCGCGAGCCGCTCTCCTATCTCGGCTGGGGCAAGACCACCCAGCTCGGCTACGGTCTCGGGCTCGCCATGGGGGCGAAGCTCGCCAGGCCGGACAAGCTGTGCATCAACGTCTGGGGCGACGCCGCGATCGGCTTCACCGGAATGGACTTCGAGACCGCGGTGCGCGAGCGCATCCCGATCCTCTCGATCCTGTTCAACAACTTCTCGATGGCGATCGAGCTCAAGGTGATGCCGGTGTCGACGGAAAAGTTCCGCTCCACCGACATCTCCGGCGACTACGCCATGATGGCGCGGGCGTTCGGCGGCTACGGCGAGCGGGTCACCGCGCCGGCCGAGATCGTTCCGGCGATCCGCCGCGGCATCGAGCAGACGCGCAACGGCGTGCCGGCGCTGCTCGAGTTCATCACCGCCAAGGAGACCGCGGTCTCCCGCCATCCGCCGCGGGCGTGACAAGCGTTGCGGTCGCCGCTCCCTTGGGCGCCCGCTGATCAAAATCTGTGCAGCAGCGACCGCCCTCGGCGAGCGTGCTCCCCCGCTCTGGCGAATCAATGGCTTGGCGGCCATCGTCAGCTGCGGCCGCGCTGGCATATCGATTGCTTCCCAGGACCGTGATCTCCGGTGCGGACACGGGCGGCATCATGGCGGAATCGAGCCTCGAGCTGGCGGCATTGACCAAGCGCTATGGTTCCACCGTGGCGGTGGACGCCATCAACCTTAAGGTTCCGGCCGACACCTACTGCTGCCTGCTCGGACCCTCCGGGTGCGGCAAGACCTCGACCTTGCGGCTGATCGCCGGCCACGAGACCGCGACCTCCGGCGACATCATCCTGGGCGCCGCCAATGTCACCGACATGCCGCCGGCCAAGCGCGGCACCGCGATGATGTTCCAGAGCTACGCGCTGTTTCCCCACCTCAACTCAATGGACAACGTCGCCTTTTCGCTGAAGATGAGCCACGTGTCCCGTGCCGAGCGGCGGACGCGGGCGCTGGAGATGCTGCGCCTGGTCGACATGGCGAAGTACGCCGAGCGGCTGCCGGCGCAGCTCTCGGGCGGCCAGCAGCAGCGCGTCGCGCTCGCCCGCGCGCTGATCACCGAGCCGCAGATCCTGCTGCTCGACGAGCCGCTGTCGGCGCTCGACCCGTTCCTGCGCATCAGGGTGCGCGCCGAGCTCCGGCGCTTCCAGAAGGAGCTCGGCATCTCGTTCATCCACGTGACCCACAGCCAGGACGAGGCGATGGCGCTCGCCGACATGATCGTGGTGATGAACGGCGGCCGGATCGAGCAGAGCGGCTCGCCGCGCGACGTGTTCAATGCCCCGAAGACCGCCTTCGTGGCGCAGTTCATCGGCGGCCACAACGTGATCGCCGTGAACGGCGGGACGAAGATCGCCGTGCGCGCCGACCGGATGACGCTGCGGCCGACCGGGCGCGCTTCCGGCCGCATGACCGCGACGGTGCGCAACGTCGAGTATCACGGCATCAACCTGCAGATCGCGCTCAGCGCCGCCGACGACACCGAGCTCACCGTCATCTCCAGCGAATCCGACTTCGATGCCGCGCCGGTCAGGCCCGGCGAGACCGCCGTGCTCGACTGGAACGAGCGCGACGTCCACGTCCTGTCGTGAAGCGTACCACCAGCAGCCAACCCCAAGGAGTGCCCCATGCCGAAGATCACCAGACCCGCCGGCCTCACCCGGCGATCCGTCGTCAAGGGCGCCGGTGCCGCGGCGACGGTCGGCGCGATCACGGGATTCCCGGCCGTGCACGCCCAGGAGCCCAAGGTGCTGCGCTATCTGGGAACCGCCGTGAACCAGTCCTCGGCGATCGCCAAGAAGGTCAAGGAGGATACCGGGATCACCATCGAGTATGTTCCGGTGACCACCGACGAGGTCACCAAGCGGGTGATCACGCAGCCCAACTCCTTCGATATCGTCGACGAGGAATATTTTCAGCTCAGGAAGGTGGTGCCGTCCGGCAACCTGCTCGGCATGGACGCCAAGCGCATCAAATACGCCGACAAGATCACGCCGATATTCACCAAGGGCGAGCTGCCGAACGGCAAGAAGATCGGCGACCAGGGGACCGCGCCGAAGAAGGTGTTCTATCTCGAGGGACAGACCTCGAAGACATTCTCGGCGCAGCCGACCGAGTGGATCACGCTGATCCCG
>JBEKZK010000103.1:0-10053 GCA_049509935.1 Xanthobacteraceae bacterium
CGCCACCATTCTGGCCACCGACATCTGCTCGGAAGCGCTCGGGACCGCGATGCTCGGAATCTATCCCGAGAGCATGATCGGGCCGGTGCCGATGGAGCTGAGGCGGCGCTATCTGCTTCGCGCCAAGAAGGGCGACCGCGACCGCTTCCGCATGGCCCCGGAGCTGCGCCGGACGATCCGATTCGGCCGCCTCAACCTGATGCAGGCGCCCTATGCGGTCGACCGCGACATGGACGCCATCTTCTGCCGCAACATGCTCATCTATTTCGACAAGCCGACGCAGCAAACGGTACTGGAGCAACTATGTCATCACCTCAGACCGGGTGGCTTCCTGTTTCTCGGCCACTCCGAGACCCTGACCGGGATGGGACTGCCGGTCGATCCTGTCGGCTCGACAGTGTTCCGGCGACGGTAGGTGCGCCGTGACCCGCCGCGTCAGGGTCCTGATCGTCGATGATTCGGCATCGGTCCGGCAGACCCTGACCGACATCCTCGGCGCAGATCCCGGGATCGAGGTGATCGGTGCGGCGGCGGATCCGTTCGCGGCCGCGCGTCGGATCCAGCAGGACATTCCCGACGTCATCACGCTCGACGTCGAGATGCCGCGCATGGACGGCATTACGTTTCTGCGCAAGCTGATGGCGCAGCGGCCGATACCGGTGGTGATGTGCTCGACCCTGACCGAGCAGGGCACGGCGACGCTCATGCAGGCGCTGGAGGCGGGCGCGGTCGACGTCATCCTCAAGCCGCGGGTCGACACCAAGCAGTTCCTGCAGGAATCGAGCGTCCGTATCTGCGATGCCGTCAAGGCCGCGGCGCGCGCGGATCTCAGCCGGTTGCCCGGACGCGCCGCCCATGCGGCGGCAAGCCGGGCGCCACCTTCCAAGAAGCTGACGGCGGATGCCATGCTGCCGCCGCCGGTGTCGCGCAAGGCCATGGCGCGCACCACCGAGACCATCGTGTGCATCGGGGCGTCGACCGGCGGCACCGAATCCCTCAAGGTGGTGCTGCAGGCCCTGCCGGTGGATTGTCCCGGCATCGTGATCGTTCAGCACATGCCGGAGAATTTCACCAAGGCGTTTGCCCAGCGGCTCGACAGCCTCTGCCGGGTAGAGGTCAAGGAGGCAGCGGACGGCGACACCGTGCTGCGCGGCCGCGTTCTGATCGCGCCCGGCAACCGCCACACCCTGCTCCATCGCAGCGGCGCCCGCTACTACGTCACGGTCAAGGATGGACCGCTGGTGTCGCGCCATCGCCCCTCGGTCGATGTCCTGTTCCGCTCGGCGGCCCAATACGCCGGATGCAACGCCACTGGCATCATCATGACCGGCATGGGCGATGACGGCGCCCATGGACTCCTGGAAATGAGGACGGCCGGCGCGCTGACCATCGCCCAGGACGAGGCGACGTCGGTCGTCTTCGGCATGCCCAAGGAGGCGATCCAGCTCGGCGCGGCCGACAAGGTTCTGCCGCTGCAGATGCTGGCCGCGCAGATCATCCAGGCAGGGCTGCGGTGAGACGTCCGCCGCCGATCGGATCGACCGGCCGCGTGCGCCTGCCCCGGAACCTGCTGCCGCAAGTCTTCCTGTCGCAGGGCGAGCTCCACTGCACGGCCGAGCCCACCATGGTGACGACCGTGCTCGGATCATGCGTGGCGGTCTGCCTCTCCGATCGCGCTCGCGGGCTCGGCGGCATCAATCATTTCTTGCTGCCTCACTGCGACGGCGACCAGCTCAACCTCCGCTATGGCGATGTCGCGATCGACCGTCTGCTCGACGGGATGCTCAGCCTGGGCGCCCGCGTGGGGGACCTCGAGGCAAAGGTGTTTGGCGGTGCCGCCGTGATGCCGATGAATGCCCCCGAGAACAATGTCGGGACCCGCAACGTGGAGGTGGCGATGGCGCGACTGCGTTCTCTCGGCATCACGGTCGTGGCCCGCCGAACCGGCGGCAGCAGGGGCCTGTCGGTCCGGCTGTTCACCGCAACCGGCGACGTGCTGATTCGCGCGGTCCGCTCCGTCATGGGGTCGCAGGCAGACCAGCTGTTGCCGGTCCACGATACGGGTCGGAACCGGCATGCCCTTGGATAGCGCGACGGCATTCTCGGAGAGAGAGCGCTACCTTGACGGTTCGCCCGACACCAGCAGGGCCACCGGCAACCCGTCGAACAGCTGGCTCAGCGGCGTGCTCGCGCCGATCGGGACCGCCGCACGTCCGCTGATGACATCATGCCACGGCGTCGATGCGTCGAGGCCGGGACTGCGCAGGATCGTGCCTTCCCAGGCCGGCGGAGGAATGTTCAGCGCGTCACCTGCTCCCAGCAGCCGCGTCGGAAGGCGGCTGACGAGCGTCAGCGCCGTCAATCCACCGAAACGACGCCCAAAGGCGACGACGTGCTCGGCGCGCTCGCCGGCGGCATCGCAGACCAGATAGTCACCACGCGCGAACAGATCCGGCCATCTCCGTCGCAGCATGAGCGCCCGCCGGACCACCAGCTGCTTGAGGCGTCCGTCGCGCCAGTGCTCCGCCAGATCGGCAGCCGAGGCGGTGGACCTTGCGGCCTGGCGCCGCGCGGCAAAATCCAGCGGCCGGCGGTTGTCCGGATCGACCAGGCTGAAATCCCAGAATTCGGTGCCCTGATAGATGTCGGGTACGCCGGGGCTCGTGAGCTTGAGCAGCGTCTGCGCCAGTCCGTTGGCGGCGCCCGGTCGCGCGATCCGGTCGGCGAATTGCGCGATGCCGCCGATCAGATCGGGCGTCGGCTCGCCCGCCAGCAGGCGCATCAGGACATTGCGCGCCGCCGTCTCGTAGGGTTCGTTCGGCGCCGCCCAGTCGGTCGCGAGCTTGGCCTCGCGCAGCGCCTTCTGCTGCCATGCGGCGAGGCGGTCGGCGAACGCCGCCCGTCCGACGCGGTCGTCGAGGGCAAGATCGGGCGGCCAGGCGCCGACGATCGTCTGCAGCAGGATCGCAAGATCGCCCGGTGATGGAGCCGGATGTCGATCGGCGCGGCCGAGCAGCGGCCTGGCGGTTTCGACCCACTGCTCGACCGCCGCAGCCCATGCGTCGGCGACCTCGCTCAAGACCGCAAGCCGCGCGCGCACGTCCTCGCCGCGCTTGTGATCGTGGGTCGCGGTCGCCAGCATGGCGTCGGGCAGCCGCTCGCGGCGTGCCTGCGACCTGCGATGAAACGCCGCAATTCCGTCGGCGAAGTTTTCCGCGTCGAACCCGACGTCCAGGCGCGACAGCAGCCGGCCGTAGCGATAGAACGCCGTGTCCTCGACCGCCTTGGCGGCGAGCGGGGCGCTGAGCTGCTGGAATGTCCTGATCGCGATCGCCTGCACGTCGGGCGCCCGATCGGAAACCGGGTTGCCGCCGAGCCACGCCGCCAGCTGGTCGAGAGCCGCACGGTCCGCCCGCAGGCAGCTGCGCCGTGCCGCCTGCACGGCGCGGGACAGATGCATAGCGTCGGCCGGCGACGGCGCGCCGAGCCGCGCATAGCTGCGGTAGACCCGCAGATGCACCAGGATCTCGGTCATGATCCGGCGGATCGCGGCCCGGCTGATGTCGCGGGTCGACAGATCCGCCCGGGCGAGCCGGTGCAGGGCCGCCACGCAGCTGGCGAGCTGCGCCGAGAAGCTGCGGTCCAGGATCTCGCGCCGGCTGGCGGCCTCCTCGGCGGCAAAATCCCCGGCGCGGCCGCTGATCGTCTGCCACAGCCGGCGCAGAGGCGCCTCGCCGGCCGGATCGTGCAGCACGGCAGAGACCTGATCCATGAAATCATATCCGCTGGTGCCGTCGCAGTCCCAGGGCGGCAGCTCCTCGCCGGGGCCCAGGATCTTCTCGACGACCAGATAGGGTTTGCTCGGCGCCCCCGGCGGACGCCGAGGCGACAACTCGAGCAGCCGCGACCGCAGGCGCCCGCAATAGCCGCCCGGGTCCGTCAGGCCGTCGACATGGTCGATGCGAAAGCCGTCGATCAGCCCCTCGGCATAGAGACCGAACAGGGTCGCATGCGTCGCCTCGAACACATCGTCGTCTTCGACGCGCAACGCGGCGAGCTCGTTGACGTCGAAGAAACGGCGCCAGTTGATCTCGTCATCGGCGGTCTTCCACCATGCCAGCCGATAGTGCTGCCGTTCGAGCAGGCCATGCAGGCGGCGACGGCCGTGCGCGGTCGTGGCATCGAACGCGTGCAGCGCCAGTCGTTCTATCTCGGCCCGGTGATCCGGCGAGATCGGGATCGCATGCTGGAAATAGCGCGCCTCGTAGCGGTCGTCCGTGTCGTTCCACGCAAGCGAGATCTCGCCTTTCGAAAGCGCCGCGCCGTACGGCTGTCCGAGGATCGGCAGCAGGACCTTGCCGCGCAGCGCCGGATCCTCCGGTTCCCAGTCGATATCGAAGAATTTCGCGTAACGGCTGCTGCGGCCGTGCTGAAGCACATCGAGCCACCATTCGTTGTCGGCGCCGCCGACCGCCATGTGATTGGGCACGATGTCGACGATGATGCCGAGCCCCGCGGCGCGCAGAGCGCCGACCAGCCGGCGAAAGCCCGTTTCGCCGCCGAGCTCCGGATTGATCCGCGTCGGGTCGATCACGTCGTAGCCATGGCTCGATCCGGGGCGTGCCGCGAGAATCGGCGACGCGTAGAGATGACTGACGTCGAGCGCCGCCAGATAGGGAACGAGCTCTACCGCGTCGGCGAACGTGAACTGCCGGTGGAACTGGAGGCGCATCGTCGCGCGCGGCGCCGTCATCCGTGGCTCCGCCGGGTCAGCGCCCGGGCCCGCGCGCGAACCTGTGGTGCATCGAGCATCTGGTCGGCCGGACCCGGATAGCGGCGCCGCCAGTTCGGGTATTCGTCGACCGTTCCGGGCAGGTTCGGCTGGGCCTCGAGGCCGAGCGCGTCCTCGAGCGGCAGCAGGGCAAGGTGCGCCGGCGTGCGCGCGATGAAGCGAACCGCGGCGTCCACCACCGCACCGGGATCGGTCGGAGGTTCCTTCGGTCCCGCTGCGGCGCCGGCGGCGCGGAACGCTCCCCACAGCAGCTTGCGGTCGGCATCGCGCGGCTCCCGCGCCCCGGCCCCAGGCCTGCCGAGACGCGTCCTCAGGTCGATATCGACGCCGCGCCACCAGCCGGCGACGGTCGGCAGATCGTGGGTCGTCGTCATCGCGACGTTGCGCGCCGGCCACTGCTCCGGCGGCATGAAGTCGTCCTCGTCGCGCTGGAACCAGAGGACGCTCATCCCGGCGATGCCGGCCGCGCCGAGCGTGTCGCGAAACCCTGCCGGGACGGTGCCGAGATCCTCGCCGATGACGATGGCGCGGTGGCGAACCGACTCGAGCTTGATCAGACGGACCAGATCCTGGAGCGGATACCGAAGATAGGCGCCATCCGCCGGCGGCGCGCCTTCCGGGACGAGCCACAGCCGAGCCAGTCCCATGGCGTGGTCGATGCGCACGCCGCCGGCATGGCGCATCGCGGCGCGCAGCGTCGCCAGGAACGGCGCGAATCCGCCCTCCACCAGGGCCTGGGGCGAGAATGTCGTCAGGCCCCACTCCTGGCCGAGCGGATTGAACAGATCGGGCGGCGCCCCGACGTTCAGCCCGACCACGAGATCGCGCTGCCGCGACCAGGCGTGACTGCCGGCGCTGTCCATGCCGACCGCCAGATCCGCTATCAGGCCGATGCGCATTCCGGCGTGCCGCGCGTGCGCCTGGGCGGCCGCCATGGAGCGGTCGGCCACCCACTGCAGGAAGACCTGGAACGTGATCTCGCGGGCTTGCTCGGCGGCGAATGCCGAGACCGCCGGCCCGTCCGGGTGTTGCAGCTCAATCGGCCAGGTCCGCCAGCTCCAGGTGGCCCGATCGGCGGCGAGCCGCGCGGCATGCAAGGCCTCGAAGCGCGCGTGCTGCTCGAGCAGGTCTCCGCCGGCGCGGCGATATCCGGCGAAATCCCCGGCGAGCGCGTCGTCGCCATGGCGATCAAGCGACGTCGCGAAACGATCGAACAGCCGTCGCAGGACGGCGAGCTTGGCGCGCGCCGCCGCCGGCCAGTCCACCAGATCGGCGGATTCGAGCCGCGTCCATTCGGCATCGAGTCCCGCATCGTGGATCGCCACCGCAATCAGCGCCTCGCCGAACAGCACGCCGGGATCGGCGTGGAGAGGATTGAGGAACAGGCGGCTCGACGGCGAGTATGGCCCGAAGCGGCTCGGGTCGGCGCCAAACAGTGCGTGCACCGGGCTCAGCGCCAGCGCATCGGCGCCCTCCCGCGCGGCGGCATCGGCGAGCGCACGCACGCCTGCGGTATCGCCGATGCCGCCGTCGCCGTGACGGCGCAGGCCATAGACCTGCGCCGCGATGCCCCAGATGTGCCGATGCGTGGCGATGTCGTCGACGGTGGTGCATCTGGTCGGCGCCACCGCCAGGGTGACCGAATGATCTCCCAGATCGAACCGGTGATAGCCCGGCTGCCGGATCGGGCCGAGCACGAGCTGATCGCCGCGACCGTCCGTAACGACGTCCTGCCGGGTGCCGTCCTCCAGCTGAAGGCGCGCCCGTGCCGCGCTTGGCGCGCCGCCGCGGGGGAGCGCGATGGATGTTCCGACGTCCGCCGTGATCAACGGCGGGAGTTGCGCGTGGCCATGGGCGCGATCGAGCCGCTCCCGGCTCCCTGCGAGATCGGCGGGCGTGCCACACGGCAGACCGAGCGCCTGCAGGATGGGCCGCAGCACGTCGGGCGCGACCTGCCGCTCCTGCCCCGCCGCGTCGGTCCACTGGACCGCAATGCCGGCCTGGCGTGCCAGACGTTCGACCTCGGTGTCGGTCACGCGGCCGCTCCCAATCGGGCGACGGTCACGCGGCCCGGCAGGCGGCCTGCTGCGAGACTGTGGGCGGCGCCATCGAGCGATTCGAACAGCAATCGGCCGTCCGCAGGCCGTGTGGTGACTGTCTCGCGGCCCAGATTGGTCGCGATCGTCAGGATCGTGCCGTCGCCCAGGCGCCAGCGCGCCATCACGGCCGACGCGCCGAGCGCCTCGGCGCCGAGCGATCCGGTGTGCGGCAGCCTGGGAACGATGTCGGCGCGGCGCACGGCGAGCAGGCGGCGATAGAGCTCTCGACGTGCCGGTGCGCGCTCGGGATCCGGACGCGGACTCGAGCGGGCGAAAGTCTCCGCGGCGCACGGGTCGGGCAGCGTGTCGCGTAGCGCCGGGTCCGCGAACGCGGCGAACTTTGCGAATTCCCGCCGCCGGCCCTCGCGCACGGCGTTTGCCAGCTCCTCGCCGTGATCGCAGAAGAACAGGAACGGGCTGCGGCTCGCCTGTTCCTCTCCCATGAACATCAGCGGGATCTGCGGACACAGCATCTGCAGGGCGATGGCGGCCTCGAGCGCCGCCGGCTCGGCGAGCGCCGTCAACCGCTCGCCCAGCGCCCGATTGCCGATCTGGTCGTGATTCTGCAGGAACAGCACGAAGGCGGTCGGCGGCAGGTCCGCGCTCGGCGTCCCGCGCGGCTCGCCGTTGCGATGCCGGGACGGCTCGCCCTGGTAGTCGAACCCCTCGGCGAGGCAGCGTGCGAGCCGCGCCGCCGGATCATCCGCGTAATCGGCGTAGTAACCCTCGTGCTCCCCGGTCAGCAGGACGTGCAGCACGTGATGGGCGTCGTCGTTCCACTGCGCATCGAAATCACCGCGCAGATGGCTGGCGACGTTGCCGTCGTGCTCGAGCACCAGGTGGACCCGACGCCCGGTCTCGACGGTCGCGCGGACCTCGGCCGCCATCTCGTCGAGCCAGTCGGGCTCGCCGATGGCGTGGACCGCATCGAAACGCAGGCCATCGAATCGATATTCCATGATCCAATAGAGGGCTTTCTCGATGAAGAAACGGCGCACCTCGGGGCGCCGGAAGTCGATCGCCGCGCCCCACGGCGTCCCGATGTCGGAGCGAAAGAAGCTCGGCGCGTAACGGCCCAGATAATTGCCGTCGGGTCCGAAATGATTGTAGACCACGTCGAGCAGGATCATCAGGCCGTGCTCGTGGGCGGAGTCGACGAGCGCCTTCAACTCGTCGGTCGTGCCGTAGGCGGTATCGGGTGCGAACGGCAGCACGCCGTCGTAGCCCCAGTTGCGGCGTCCGGGAAAATCGTTGATCGGCATCAGCTCCACGGCGGTGACGCCGAGGGTCGCCAGACGCGGCAGCTCGCGCGCGACGCCGGCAAATCCGCCCAGCAGTCCGCAGTGCAATTCGTAGACGACGGCTTCCGGCCATGGCCGGCCGCGCCAATCCGGACGGGTCCAGCGATAGGCCGTCGGGTCGACCACGACGCTGTGGCCGTGCACGTCGCCGGTCTGTGCGCGCGATGCCGGATCGGGCACCGCCAGTCCGTCGGCCAGCCGGAAACGATATCGCGTCCCGGCCCCGCACCGCACGTCGGCCTCGAACCACCCGTCGTGATCGCGCGTCATGACGGCGGGCGTCCCGCCTTCGATCTCGACCGTGACCTCAGGCTGCGCCGGCGCGAACAAACGAAAATGCGTGCGACCGGGCTCGACCAGCGTCGCGCCGAAGGGCAGCTGCCGATGGAAGCGTGTCGTCACGAGGCGGGCCGATGGATGCCGATGACCAGAACCGCGCTGCGCGCCGCGACCTCGATACGCTCGCCGTCGAGGTCGCGCTCTGGCGCATCGGGATTGTCGGTATCGATCAGGACGCGTGACGGGACGTGCGGTTGGGGCAGGCGGATCGACAGCTTCGCGCCCGTCGGGTTGAGCAGCAGCGTCAGCGCCGGAACGCTGCCGTCGGGCTCGCGCGCGGCGCGTCGCAGCACGATCACGCGCTTGTCGGGATTGTTCCAGGATTCGACCGAGATCGACGTTCCATCCTCGTCGAACCAGGATATGTCGGCGATGCCCGGCGCCGGCTGTTGCTGGCCGTGCATGAAATTGCGGCTGCGCAGGACCGGATGGGCGTGGCGCAGCGCCAAGAGCCGCGTCACCAAGGCGGTGAGCGTGCGGTTTTCCGGCGTGACGGCCTGTTTCCAGTCGATCCACGACAGCTCGTTGTCCTGGCAATAGGCATTGTTGTTGCCGCGCTGGGTGCGTGCGAGCTCGTCGCCCGCGAGCAGCATCGGCGTGCCGTGAGCAAACAGCACGGTGGCCAGCATGGCGCGCATGACGTGGGCGCGGGTGTCGAGGATCTTGGCATCCGTGGTCGGACCTTCGACGCCCCAGTTGGCCGAATAGTTCTCGTTGTGGCCGTCGCGATTGTCCTCGCGATTGGCTTCGTTGTGGCGTTCGACGTAGCTCACGGTGTCGGCCAGCGTGTATCCGTCGTGCGATGCCGCGTAGTTCACCGACGCCCAGGGACGCCGCGCCAGATGGTCGAACAGATCGCTCGAGCCCGACAGCCGCGCCGCGAAGTCCTGCCGTTGTCCGGCGTCGCCGCGCCAGAAGCGTCGCAGGCCGTCGCGGAACCGGTCGTTCCATTCGGCGAAACCCGGCGGGTGCTGGCCGAGCTGATAGCCGCCCGGTCCGATGTCCCAGGGCTCCGAAATGAGCTTGGTGCGAGCGAGGACGGAATCCTGGCGCAAGGCATCGAAGAATCCCGCCCCCTTGTCGAAGCCGTGGGCCTCGCGTCCGAGGGTGACGCCGAGATCGAAGCGGAAGCCGTCGACGTGGAACGAGGTGACCCAGTAGCGCAGCGAATCCATGATCATCTGCAGCACGCGGGGATGCGACGCGTTGATCGTGTTGCCGGTTCCGGTGTCGTTGACGCAGTGCCGGCGGTCGCCCTCGACCAGGCGGTAGTAGCTTGCATTGTCGAGGCCGCGGAACGACAGCGTCGGCCCGAGCTCGCTGCCCTCGGCCGTATGATTGTAGACGACGTCGAGAATGACCTCGATGCCGGCGGCGTGCAGCCGGCGGATCGCCACCCGCATCTCGTTGGACGACCCGCTTGCCAGATAGCGCGGCTCGATCGCGAAGAAGCCGATCGTATTGTAGCCCCAGTAGTTGTGCAGGCCCTTCTGCAGCAGATTGCGGTCCTGCACGAAGGCGT
>JBEKZK010000104.1:0-10050 GCA_049509935.1 Xanthobacteraceae bacterium
GTAGTCGACGGAATCCACCAGCTTCTGCGCCTGCAGCAGCGGGCCGATGTCGAGGTCGAGCAGCAGCGCGTGAATGGCGATCCCCTGCGGCATGTCGGCGAGCTTGAGGTGCTCGCGCCACTCGTCCGGCACGGTGCGGGTGAAGGCGATCATGCGCTCGAGCACGGCGATCTTGTCCTGCAGCGCCTTCTGCGCGTCGCCGGACACCGCTGCCGCCTTGTTGCGCAGGGCCTCGACGAAGCGATCGCCCTTTTCAGCCAGCAGCCCGATGCTGCTGGCGCCCACCACCTGGTTGTAGCCGAGCGCGGTGTGGATCGCGTGCGCGCCGGGCCGGTCGTATTCCAGGCCCGCCTGTGCGTCGTAGCGGCCGTTGCCGCCGGTCTCGAAGGCGTAGATGTGGACCACCTGCTCGCGGGTGAGGCCGGCCGCCGCCGCGGTCTCGGCGTACGCCCGCTTGAACTCGATCTCGCTTCCCGGCCGCCGCGGCACGAAGGCGAAATGCTCCTCGGCCAGGCGGAGAAAGTCGGCCACCACCGGCACGTATTTCCGGCGCGCTGGAGCAGCGGCGTCCGGTCGGCGCCGCGACGGAGCGGCTCCCGCGGGCGCCGACGGGTCGACCGGTCGCGGCGGTCCGGAATAGACCGGCGGCTGGGTCAGCACATAGTCGTCGAGGACGATCTCTTCGTTGTTGCGCCGCTTGGCGTTGCGCACGCGCCGTTTGTCGGCGATCGCATCCCAGTAGAGGGTGGCGGCCTCCTCGTAGGCCTTTCGCGCGGCGGCGTATTCGCCGAGCCTGCGCTGGTCGTCGTCCGTCCCGGCGCGCAGCCAGGTGCTCTCGCTCGACGGCCCCGGCGCGGGCTGCGCCGCGGCCCCGGCGAACGCCGACGACAGCACGACGGCGAGCACTCCGAAAACACCGCGAATGAACCGGATATGCACTCTGCCTCCCATCGGCATCCGACCTCGTGTCGGCCACTCCACCACACGGTTTCGGTGCAATTGTGGAGAGCCGATGCCCGTCCACATGCGGGCCGCGCCGGCCCGGCCAACCCGCCGCGAGAAACCTGCCTGTAGGATGGGTAGAGCGGCGAAATCGGGCACTTGTCCGATTTCGCCGCGAAACCCATCGATGGGTTTCTACACTCCGAAATGATTCGAGCTTCGGAAACGCAGGACTGGCGGAACAGCGCCATGAAGCCGAAATCCGTTTGCAGCTGTTGATGGCAGTGGACCAGCTTGCGCCGGGATGGTCGCTGCTTGTATCTCGGGATCGAAAGGCCATAGTCACGCGGGCCGGGCCCGACGGGCACCCCCGCCACGGCCGGCCGGCGCACCCCGGCGCTTCTCCTCCGCATCGACAGGACACCCATGGCCCGGCTGAGCGTCAATCTCAACAAGGTGGCGCTGCTGCGCAACTCGCGCCACACCGGCATACCCGACGTGCTGGCTTTCGCGCAGATCGCGATCGACGCCGGGGCCGGTGGCCTGACGGTGCATCCGCGACCCGACGAGCGGCACATCCGCCGCGCCGACGTGCCAGCCCTGGCGAAGCTGATGCAGCCGCGGCGGCCGGCGCTCGAGCTCAACGTGGAGGGCTATCCGGACGACCGCCTGATGGAGATCGCCGCCGAGGTACGGCCCGAGCAGTGCACCCTCGTCCCCGATGCACCCGGCGCCTTCACGTCGGAGAAGGGTTTTGAGCTCGGCGCGGACCAGATGGCGCTGGTGCGGCCGGCGATCGCGCGGCTCAAGGCGCTCGGCAGCCGCGTCATCCTGTTCATCGATCCCGACCCGACGGTCGTCCCCCGCGTGATCGAGGCCGGCGCCGACGGCATTGAGATCTATACGGGCGGCTACGCGACGGCGTTCCGCGCCGGCACCCCTGCGGCGCTGCTCGATGCCTGCGCGCAGGCTGCTGCCGCCGCCGAGGCCCGCGGCCTCGTGGTCAATGCCGGCCACGACCTCAACCTGAAGAACCTGCCGGCGCTGATGGCGCGCGTGCCGTTTCTCGCCGAGGCCTCGATCGGTCACGAGCTCACTGCCGACGCGCTGGTCACCGGCTTCGCCGCCGCGGTGCGCGCCTACGCGGCGGCGCTCGCCGCCAAAGGCTGACGTTGCAGTGCGCTCAGCTTCCGAAGAACGTGTCGAATGCCGGCGGGCTCGTGCAAGTCGTCGCTCGGTGCCGGGCGGTTCAGCCTCGATGCCCGCCGCCTGACGGTCGCGTGAGAACCTGCGGAACCGGCGTCGCCGGCTCGGAAAACCGCAGCGACCCGGGCGTCGTGAGCGTCTCGCCGGTCTCCAGCAGCGTCTTGAGACCGGAGAGAATCATCGGCCAGCCGCCGAACAGCTGCTCGTTGGCGCCCTCGCGCAGCTGATCGTGGGTGACGATCAGCCGGCATGAATCGCCGACCGGCTGGATCTCCCAGGTGACCCGCGAGGTCCCCTCGCTCCTGACGTCCTCGCCCCACAGCGCCCGGAAGCTCTGCGCCAGCCGGCGCGGCGGATCGACCTCCAGGTTCTTGCCCTCGAAGATCGGCGCGCCACGACCGACGCCCTGGTAGTGGGAGCCCGGCGTCCAGTCCGAGGTGACGACCGCGCCGAAGGTGTACTTGCGCCGCATCTCGGTGTCGGTGATCGCCTGCCACAGCCGCTCCGGCGTGGTCTTGATGTAGATCTCGAATACCTTTTCCATCGTCCGGTCCTCCAAGCGGTGTTTGAGGTCGCTGAGCGCGGCTTGCGGACTGCTACGCCCCGGTCCTCTCCTTGAAGAAGGCGATCACCCGCTGCTCGGCGGCCTTGGTGGGGCCGTCTTCGCGCATGTGCATGGTCAGCACCGAATGCGGCGCCCGCTCGGAGGGCGCGGCGTCGGCGTCGTCCAGCTCGATCGCCTCGAACTTGTCGCCGAACTCGCGCCGGTAGGTGGCGAACCGCGCGTCGGGAACCGCGATGTCGCTCTTGAAGCGCAGGCCGATCATCGACAGGTTCTCGTCGGCAAAGCGCTGCCTGGCGCACGCGACTTCCTGCGGCGAGGCGTCGATGCCGGCGGCGCGTCGCTTCGAGCCCACGGCAAGCGGCAGCGACGGCTGCGACAGCACCGGCGCCACCACGGCCGGCTCCGTCATCATGGCGAGCGCGAAGCCGCCGGTGAAGCACATGCCGACCGCTCCCACGCCGTTGCCGCCGCACTCCGCATGCGCCTTGCGCGCCAGCGCCCGCAGCCACGCGACGATCGGGCTCGACCTGCCGGCGGACCAGGCACTGAACTCGCGGCGGATGCAGAAGCCTGCGATCATCGAACGGATCGCATAGCCGTTGGTGACCGGTCGGCCGGGCTCGCCGAACAGGACGGGCAGGAAGACGGTCATGCCGGCCTCCACGATGCGATCGGCGAAGCGGACCATCAGGGGATGAAGCCCGGGAATCTCGTGCACGACGATCACCGCCGGACCGGAGCCGCGCCGATAGACCGGCCGGGTCCAGGGCCCGTCGGTGAAGGCGAGCTTCCGGTAGTGCGACAGCACCGCCTCGTAGTCGGTCGTCATGGGGCTCTCCGGGTTGCAGGGCCGCTCCGCCGCCACACAAGCCGGCGGACCAGCACACCGTCAACCCGATCGAGCCGACCTCTAATCCGACTCGCGCACGAAATGCGGGTGGTCGGTCTCGCGCTCGACACGGCGCACATAGGCGGCCGCATCCTCGCCGGCGCGGATGTGATCGATGCAGTGATTTTCATAACGATGGCGGCGCCGGGCGCCGCCATCGATTGCAATCACGCCATTGCTACTGGGCGAGCGACACCTGGCTGTAGCGCGGTGCGGTGCAGCCGCCGCAGACCCAGGGGTACGACCAGTCGGCGACCTTGCCCTTGTTGGCCTCCACATAGGGGCTCCAGGCCTTCGGCGGCAGCGCCTTGCTCTGGTAGACGATGGCGAACTGGCCGTTGGCCTGGATCTCGCCGATCATCACCGGCTTGGCCATGTGATGGTTGGGGCCCATCACCACCTCGAAGCCGGACGGCGACTTCACCTTCTGCCCGATCATCGCCTGGCGCACCGCGTCGACATCGGCGGTTCCCGCCTGCTCCACGGCCTGCACCCACATGTTGAAGAGGATGTAGGCCGATTCCATCGGGTCGTTGGTGACCCGCTTCGGATTCTTGGTGTAGCCATGCCACTTGGCGATGAACGCCTTGTTGTCGGGATTGTCGACCGACTGGAAGTAGCTCCAGGCGGTGAGGTGGCCGACCAGCGGCTTGGTGTCGATGCCGGCGAGCTCCTCCTCGCCGACCGAGAAGGCGATGACCGGGATGTCGGAGGCCTTGACGCCCTGGTTGCCGAGCTCCTTGTAGAACGGCACGTTGGCGTCGCCGTTGATGGTGGAGATCACCGCCGTCCGCTTGCCGGCGGAGCCGAACTTCTTGATCGCCGCGACCTCGGTCTGCCAGTCGGAGAAGCCGAACGGCGTGTAGTTCTCCATGATGTCCTCATCCTTGACGCCCACCGACTTCAGGTAGGCGCGGATGATCTTGTTGCTGGTGCGCGGATAGACGTAGTCGGTGCCTTCGAGAACGAAACGCTGGGCGCCGCCGCCGTCCTTGCTCATCAGGAAGGCGGTCGCCGGGATCGCCTTGTTGTCGGGCACCGAGCTGCCGTAGAAGATGTTGTAGGAGGCTTCCTCGCCCTCGTATTCGAGCGGGTAGAACAGCAGGCCGTTGAGCTCCTCGAACACCGGGAGCACCGACTTGCGCGACACCGAGGTCCAGCAGCCGAACACCGCCGACACCTTGTCCTTGGTGAGGAGCTCGCGCGCCTTCTCGGCGAACAGTGGCCAGTTCGACGCCGGGTCGACGACCACCGCCTCGACCTTCTTGCCGAGCAGGCCTCCCCTGGCGTTGAGGTCGGCCACCTGCATCAGCATCAGGTCCTTGAGGATCGTCTCGCTGATCGCCATCGTGCCCGACAGCGAGTGCAGGATGCCGATCTTGATGGTGTCCTCGGCGCGGGCCGGTTGTGAGGCGATCCCGGCCAGGACCAGGACCGCAGCCACGACGTGAAGCCAGAATCTTCGTGCGGTTTTCATGAGCTCTCCTGCGACAGGTTTGCGTGCCCGACAGGCGATCGCCGGGTCATGCTTGAAGCGGCGAGCGTGGACCCCGGATGCCCGCGGGCGGAGAGCCACCGTGAGAAGATTCCATGGTTCCAGTCGCGCCGGCCCGCAACGCCGGCCGCTGGAGGGAACTGGCTACAAAATGACCTCGGCTGCTCCGCTCCCGCGGCAGACTGCCGGTTCGTTGTGCGGTGCGGCCGTCGCGCCGAGGCCGGTGGGTCCAGGTGATGCGGCGGCGAGGGAGCCAGTTGCGCCCTGGCTACGGGGAATTTCGATCAACTGGACCCATCCGGGGTCCCGGTTGGCATTCGGCGTGCAGGGACTGTCCAGAGTCGACGTCCGGATGGGGCGGGCGCGATCGCCGCGACCGCAGGATCTTCGATGCAGATACCGTTGCTCCTCGACCGATCCCGACCCGCGTCACTGACCTGCCAGATCGCGGAGCAGCTGCGCGACGCCATCCTGCAGGGCCGGATCGCGCTGGGCGCCCGCATGCCGTCGTCGCGCCAACTCGCCGAGCAGATCGATGTCTCGCGCAACACCGTCGTGCGGGCCTACGAGTGGTTGACGATCGAGGGCTATGCGGAAGCCCGGGCGGCGTCCGGCGTGTTCGCCACGCAGCAGCTTCCTGACCGTCAGGTGTCCGCCCCGGCGGCAGTGACCACCGACGCCGGCCCGGCGTCGCCGATGCCGATGCCGTACGGACCGCTGCGCGCCCAGGATCTGGTGAACCAGAGCCGCAGCCGGCTCGCCTTCGACTTCTTTCCGGGGCGGCCGAGCGCGGGGCTGTTTCCGCTCAAGACCTGGCGACGCCTGCTGCAGACCTGCCTGTCGCACGGCGGCGCGGTCGGGCTGTCGCAATATTCCGATCCGGCGGGGCTCGCGATCCTGCGCACCGCGATCGCCGGACACGTGGCGGCGGCGCGCGGCATCGTCGCCGATGTCAGCCGGGTCATCGTGGTCGGCGGCGCTCAGGAAGGCATCAACATCGCGGCCCGGCTGTTTCTCGGTCGCGGCACCATCGGCGCCGTGGAGAACCCCTGCTATCAGGGCGCGCGCTTCGTCTTCGAGGCGTCCGGCGCGCAGGTGGTCGGCGTTCCGGTGGATCAGGACGGCGTCCGCCCCGACGATCTGCCGCACCAGCCGGCGGCGCTGATCTACGTCACGCCGGCGCACCAGTATCCCACCGGGCACACGCTGTCGCTGGCCCGCCGTCAGGCGCTGATCGCCTGGGCGAGGCACACCGGGTGCTACATCCTGGAGGACGACTACGACGGCGACTTCCGCTACGACGGCTCGCCGCTGCCCTCGATCGCCGCGCTGGCGCCGGACTGCACGATCCATCTCGGCACGTTCTCCCAGTCGCTCGGCGCCGGACTGCGGATCGGCTACATGGTGGTGCCGGCGCCGCTGGCGGCCTCCGCCCGCGCCGCCAAGGCGCTGCTCAACAATGGCAATTCCTGGCTCGACCAGGCGGCGCTGGCCGAGATGATCCGCAGCGGCAGCTATGCGGCGCATCTGGCGCGCATCCGCTCCCACTACCGGGAGAGCCGCGACAGCCTGCTCGGCGCACTGCGGCGGCAGTTCGGCGAGGTCGACGTCAGCGGCGCCGGCGGCGGGCTGCACGTGCTCTGGCGGCTGCCGCCCGGCGTACCCGACGCATCAGTGCTCGAGGGCGTGGCGCGGCGCGCCCGCGTCGGGGTCTACGCCATGGCGTCGGGCGGCGCCTACGACGGCGAGGACTCGGCGCTGGCACGGCGGGGGATCATCCTGGGCTATGCGGCGCTGCTGCCGCGGCAGATCGAGCAGGGCATCGCCCGGCTGTCCGAGGCGATCGACGACGCGCTCGAGCTGCCGAGCTCGCCTACCGAGGCGGTCTTGCGCGTCGCGCCCAGCCGCGGCCGGGCTCCGATTGCCGCACGGCACCCGGCGCATCTGGCCCCTCGCTTTCTGCAGCAACCGGCTCTACGCGACGGCGCGTCGCGTCGGGCAAGCTCGCGCTGGAATGTTGCAGCGGAGAGCGGTCCTCCCATGCCCGTGGTCAGCGCGATCTATCGCTATCCCATCAAGGGCTTGAGCGCCCAGCGGCTGTCGAGCGTGGTGCTGCAGGCCGGGCAGCCGATGCCGCACGACCGCGTGTTCGCGCTGGCGCGACCGTTCAGCCCCGTCGAGTCGCACGCGGCGAAATGGGCCAAGAAGGGCTTGTTCGTCATGCTGATGCTCGACGAGGCGCTGGCGCGCGTGCGCACGCAGCTCGACGTCGACACCCTCGAGCTCAGGATCATGCAGGGAAACCAGCAGGTGCTGGCCGCCAACCTCGGCGGCGAGACCGGGCGCGGCGACGTCGAGGAGTTCTATCGGGCGCTGGTGCCGACGCTGAACGGCGCCCCGCGCCTGGTGCGCGCCCAGGACGGCCACTTCATGGACAAGCCCGACAACGTGCTATCGCTGATCAACCTGGCGACCGTGCGCAGCCTGGAGGAGAGCTGGGGCTTCGAGATCGATCCGCTGCGGTTCCGCGCCAACTTCTATATCGACGGCGCCGAGCCGTGGGAGGAGTTCGAGTGGATCGGCCGCGACATCGTGCTCGGCGACGCGCTGTTCCGGGTCGATCGCCGCAACGGGCGGTGCGGTGCGACCAATGTCAATCCGGCGAGCGGACGCCGCGACCTCGATATTCCGGGCTCGCTGCGCGCCGCCTTCGGTCACAAGGACCTCGGGGTCTATCTGGTCACACGCAAGACCGGCGAGGTGTCGATCGGCGCTGCGGTCACGGCGCCGCGCAGCGCCGGCCAGCTGAGCCCGATGCCGCGGCCTGCCGTGCACGCCGCCAACGGCCAGCGCCGTTTCATCTGTCGCGGCTGCTACTTCATCTACGAGGAGGAGCGCGGACTCCCGCAGCAGAGCATCCCCGCCGGCACCGGCTTCGGCGCCCTGCCCAATGCCTGGCAGTGCCCCGACTGCGGCACCGAGAAGACGAACTTCCGCCCCCACCTGGGTGGGTAGCGCCCGGCGTGGTCGGGCCATTCGTCGAGATGCCCGCGATCGGCATCAACGGGATGGCAAGGCCCGCCGCGATGCCGTCGCCGCCCGTCCGTCAAGTCAGGCGGACCGCCCGCTTGGCTCGCCACCGCCGCCATAAACAACCGTTGTGAGGCAGAATTCGGCGGTTGCAGCTGCCGCGATACACACGATACCAATCGTCACCGCAGCGAAATGTAGCGCTCATGGCGCAAGCCTAGGTTCAGCCAAGTCGGCTCCAATGCAATCAAGAAGGCCGACGGGCGGAGATCAGGGGCACGACCATGATTGACGAGCAGACGTTGTCGGCATCGGCGGGGCTGTCGCACCTGCCTTCGGCCGAAACGCGGGTCACGTCGGATGACGTCCTCATGGAGCGGATCGCGGCGGGCGACCGGCTGGCCATGCAGGTGCTGGTCGTCCGGCATCATGTCCGCATGTTCCGCTTCGTGCTCGGCCTCGTGAAGGACCGCACGGTCGCCGAGGACTTGATCGGCGATGTCTTTCTCGACGTCTGGCGCCAGGCGCACACCTTCGAGGCTCGTTGCGCGGTCGCCACTTGGCTGTTGTCGATCGCCCGCAACAAGGCACTCTCGGCGCTGCGCAGCCGCCGGACCCACGATCCGCTGGACGAGGCGTCGACGATCGAGGACCCGCAGGCGGGCCCGGAAGCGCTGGTCCAGATCAAGGACCGCGGCGAGATCATCCGCAGGTGCCTGGAGGCGCTCTCGCCAGAGCATCGCGAGATCGTCGACCTCGCCTACTACCACGAGAAGACCATCGACGAGGTGGCGGAGATCGTCGGTATTCCGCTGAGCACCGTCAAGACCCGGATGTTCTACGCCCGAAAGCGCCTTGCGGTGCTGCTCGCCGAGGCCGGGATCGACCGCGCCGCGATCTGACGGCCGGCGCCCCGGCGATGACACGGTCCACTCGGGACCGCGGTCATATCTGTCGGTCTTTCTTCAATTGATCGATCAGGGCCGTGATCTCCGGCGGCAGGCACTTGATGCCCCGTTGCCCGGCCAGCAGCAGGACCGGCCGGACGCGCGACCCGGCCAGGAACTCGGGCTGGCGGTCGACCGGGACGATCCGGTCGAAGACCAGCACGATGGTCACCCCCACAAGGCCGACGCGGAAGGCGGCCAGCACCGAGCCTGCCAGGCGATCTGCCAGGCTGATGCTCGGTCCGACCGTCTGGTTGATGGCGGTCCGCAGCAGCGCGCCGAACCCGACGCCGACTGCCAGAAAGATGCCGAACAGGACCAGCAGATTCTCGGCCCACGGCGGACCGGATCTGCCGGCGAGCGCCGGAGTTACGAGCGATGCCGTCGTCATCGCGATAGGCGTTGCCGCCAGGTATCCGAGAATCTTCGCCGTGCTGCGCAGGATGCCGGCATTGAAGCCGAGGACGACGGCAACGATCGCGACGAAGTACATGGAGGCATCGAAACCATTCATCAACGAAGCTGTTCTCCCGATATGAAGCGGTCACGCCCGGACGGGCGTGCTCTCGCGAACTGGGTTGCGGTTGATGTGAAAGGTGCGATCCGACGGGCGACCGGAGGCAGACCCCGGCACACAGCCGGGACATGCTCTGCAGCGCGCGCTGCGCAGGCCGACATCGCATCGGTCTTCGCTCGGAAGCTTGCAGCGGGTCACGCCGCGAACGGCGGCCTACAGCGTCTTCCTCATACGGCCAATTCACTGATGATCGGATGCGAAATTCGTTCAAACTTTAATGTCGTGCGGTCACCGGCGGAGCGCGCTGCCGGCGTTCGCCACGGCGCGCCCGACATCGACGGCCGGATGAATCGCGCGTCCGGTCGCATGAAGCGCCGACCCATGGGCTCTGGCCCCCGTTCAGCGGTGCCCGTCGGCCGGCGCCGTGCGGCGCGACGCTTTGACATCGGGCGACCGGCT
>JBEKZK010000105.1:0-10000 GCA_049509935.1 Xanthobacteraceae bacterium
GTTGTTGACGAGGTGATCGATGCGCCCGAAATGCGCGAGCACGGCCGCGACCGTGTCGCGCACGCGGTCCTCCTCGCGGATGTCGCAGGCCCAGCAGGCGGCGTCACCGCCTGCTGCCGCGATCTCGGTGCGCACGGCATCGAGCTTGTCGATTTTTCGTCCGATGAGCGCGAGGCGAGCGCCCAGCGCGGCGAGCTCGTGTGCGGTGCAACGGCCGATGCCGCTGCCGCCGCCGGTCACGAGCGCGACCATGCCGGCGAACAGGCCGGGCCGGAGCACCGAGCGATAGCGTTGCGTGGCGGACACCCTGCCTCCCTGGCCATGACGGTGGTCGACGCGGTTGTCGACGGCATGTTTCGTCGACGAATGTTCTTGCCGCGCTCGGCTGTTCTCGTCGCGCTCGTTCTCTCGGTGAGCTGTCCTCTCGGTCAGCCGTGCCGCGGCGACGACGGATCGCATTCCGCGGAAAATTGAAGTTGCCTCAAAATTGAGTTTGGCTCAAAATTGCCGCGGGCGTCAATGCCTCTTTGCATCGTGATGGCGGGAAGCGCACAATGGTCCGGGCACCCAGGCGTGCGTCCGCGGTGCCGGTCGGGCGCTGGGGGGAGCGCGAGAACGGGATTCTCGAGGTTGCCCGGGCGCTCTACGCCGCCGGCGGCTACGAGAACGTCTCGATGGCGTCGGTGGCCGAGGCCGCGGGCCTGTCGGAGGGCACGCTCTACAACTATTTCCGCAACAAGCGCGACCTCGTCCTGCGGGTGAGCCTCGTCGACTTCGTCGACCGCATCGCGGAGGCCGAGCGCATCGTCGCCACCGCCGGCAGCCTGCGCGAGGGCCTGACGGGGCTGATTGCGATGCAGTTGCGGATCATCGTCGAGGCCCGCGAGATCTACCGCATCTGGCTGCGCGAGGTGCGCGCCGCCAAGGGCTATCGGCGCTCCCGGTCGCGCGACCTGCTGCGCGAGTTCTCCAATCAGCTTCTCGGTCTGCTCGAGCGTTTCGGCGTCGAGACCGATCCCGCGCTCGGATTGACCCCCGCGATGATGCGCGACATGGTTCTGGGCGGGGCCGAGCAGATCGCCTTCACCTCGATCGTCCAGCGGCGCGAGCGCGAGCTCGATATACCGCGCACCGCGGCGCATCTCGCGGATTGCTATCTGCGCGCATTCCGGCTCGGGTGAAGGTGGCGCCGCAGTCCGTAGGATGGGTTGAGCTCTTGCGAAACCCATCGATGGTTTTCGCAGCGACTTCGGACGAGTTTGTAACCCCATCGATTGTTTTCGCCGCGACATCGGACGAGGGTGCAACCCATCGATGGGTTTCGCGGCGACATCGGGCAGGGGCCCGATGTCGCCGCTCTACCCATCCTACGGCTCAGCCGACGATTCCGCGCGCCAGCATCAGCAGCAGCACGACCACGCCCGCCTGCACCAGCGTTCCGACGGTGTACAGCGAAAGCGCCTGGACGGGCGTGAGCTCGGCGATATCGGCGACCAGCCAGAAGTAGGGATCGTTGACGTGCGCGATCAGCGTTCCGGCGCCGATCGCGCCGGCCGCGAAGGCGTGGCCCACGGCGTCGCCGAGCCCGAGCGCGGCGAGCAGCGGCTCCGTCATGCCGGCGGCCGTCAGCGTCGCCACCAGCGGGGAGCCCTGCAGCACCTTCACGGCGGCGGCGACCAGGAACGGGACCACGAGGCCGAGATGCAGATCCGAGATCCGTTCGGCGATCAGCTCGGCCATGCCGGTCGCCTGCAGCAGCGATGCGAAGCCGCCGGCCGTTCCGGTGACCAGCAGGGGTCTGGCCGACGCCGTCAGCGCCTCGCCGAGCCAGCCCGTCTCCGCGACGACCGGCTTGTCCCAGCGCCGCAGCATCAGCAGCACCAGGCCCAGCGTCAGCACCAGGATGATCGTCGGCCGCGTCATGAAGCCGAGGAGCTCCTTGATGCCGCGGCCGAACGGCTCGCTGGGAATCTGCGCAAATGCCGCCGCGACGAGCAGCAGCAGCGGCGCCAGCGTCGGCACCACGATGGTTCGCTTGTCCGCCGTTGTGAGGCCCTGCTCGTCCTCGGGCGCCGCATCCGCCGACTGAGTCGCATGGCCGACGACTTGTCTGGCCATGCGTGATACGAACAGACGGCCCGACACCGCCGCCACCACGGCGAGCGGGATGCCGACGGCGAGCATGGCGAGCGGATCGACCCTCAGGATGGCAACGGTGGCCACCGCGACGACGGAAGGATAGATGAACGCTTGGCCGGCCGACAGCGCGAGCGCGAGGGTCGTGATGCTGGCGGCGCGCGAACGCGGCGACGGACCACCCGCCACCCGGCACCAAGGGCGCAGGAGCGCCAGCGCAACCGTCGGCGACGGTGCGAGGCCGGCGAGCAACCCGACCGCCATGGCGGCGACGCCGCGATGTCGCCGAAAGCGCCCGCTGGCGGATGCGAATCGGTCGGCCGCGCCCGACCGTTCGAGACATACCGCCGCCACGCTGCCGGCAACGATGACGAACCCGAAGCTGTCGACGGTCTGCGCGAACCCGAGGCTGAAGACGTCGCCGATCGAGACCACCGTCATGCGCGCGAGGAATGCAAAGGCGAGCGCACCCAGCAGCAGCGACAGCACGACCGGCAGGTTGGCGCGCGCCGTCAGCGTCGCGACGAGCCATACCGCTCCGAGGAGAGCGGCTGCCTGATAGAATTCCATGGGCGGTACGAATCAGGAGACGAGGCAGTGCCTGTAGCGATGAGTGGGACGATGACAGTGGGACCATTTCGAGATGCTGACAAGAACGAATTTCCCCCGATGGCCGCATCGCCGCGCCGTTCCGTCGCGGCGCGCACCTTGGCGTGCCTGCTGGTCGCGCTTTGCGCCTGCGTGCCCGCGTTGTGCGCGGCCTCCGACGGTGCGCCGAGCGGCTTCATTCGCGCCGAGGGCAAGCGCCTGGTTGCGCCGGACGGCAGCCCGTTCTTCGTCAAGGGCATCAACATCGGTCATTGGCTGGTCCCCGAAGGCTACATGTTCCACTTCAGCCGCAACAGCGAGGCGCCGGACCAGATCCGGCGGGTCTTCGAGCGGCTGCTGGGCGCCGAGCGTGCGGCCGCGTTCTGGATGCGGTTCCGCGACACCTTCGTGACCGCCGAGGATATCGCCTTCATCGGCGCGGCCGGATTCAACACCATTCGGGTTCCCCTGGACTACCGGCTGTTCGTCAGCGGCGACGACGAGCCGAGGTTCGAGGGCGTCGGCTACGCATTGATCGATCGCCTGATCGGCTGGGCGAAAGCGGCGGGCGTGCGCGTCATCCTCGACCTCCATGCGGCGCCGGGCGGGCAGGTGGGAGCGAGCCACGACGGCGGCAGCGGATATCCGCTGCTGTTCTACGTGCCGGCGAACCAGGATCTGACGGTGCGCCTGTGGCAGACCCTGGCGCAGCGCTACCGCGACGAGCCGGCAGTCCTCGGCTACGACCTGCTCAACGAGCCGATCGCGCCGCAGCACGACACCAAATATCTGGAGCCGCGGCTGGCGCCGCTGCTCCAGCGCATCGCCTCGGCGATCCGCGAGGTCGCGCCGCATCAGCTGATCTTCCTGGTGGGCAGCCGCTGGGGCACAACGCTGCACGCCCTCGGTCCGCCGTTCGCCGAGAACCTCGTCTACACCTACCACAGCTACTGGGCGAGCCCGCGCCGCAACACGATCCAGCCGCTGCTCAACTATCGCGACCGCTACAACGTGCCGATCCTGATCGCGGAGACCGGCGAGGCCACCGACGACTGGATCGAGGCGTTCCGCAACCTCCACGAATCGCACGAGATCGGATGGATTTTCTGGACCTACAAGAACCTCGACACCCCGACAACCGTCGCGTCGATACCGATGCCGACGGAGTGGCAGAGCATCGTCGACGTCGCCGACCACTTCGTCGACGATCCGCTCGCCGCGCTGCCGCCGCGCTCGGTCATCGACCGCGCGTTCGACGACTATCTGACCGGCATCGCGTTTCGCAACTGTGAGATCAGGTGGAGCTACCTCGAGGCGCTCGGCCTCAAGGGCGCGCGCTGAGCTTGCCCTGACTGTACAATGCGCGGTCCCTCTGTTACGGGTCGCGGACCACTCAGCGACCTGAGCTGTCATTGGCGATGCCGGGATTGCCGATCGGGGGCCATGACGGATGTGGATCGGCAGATGCCAGGCTGGCACGATCGGTTCGACAAGCGCGGCTATCACCACGGGAACCTGAAGGAGGCGCTCACCGAGGCGGCTCGCAGGTTCATCGCCGAGCGCGGTCTCGGCGGCTTCACGCTGGCCGATGCGGCCAAGCTCGCCGGGGTTTCGCCGACTGCGGTCTACCGCCACTTTCGCGGGCGCGAGGATCTGGTGGCCGAGGTCGCGGGTCGCGGCTTCGATCACCTCGCCGAGCGCCTGGCGCGGGCGCTGCGCGGGCCCGGCACGCCGATCGAGCGGTTCACCCGCATGGGCGAGGCCTACCTCGCCTTCGCCGAGGAGGAGCCCGGGTTCTACATGGCGATGTTCGCGCCGCCGCCGCCCGAGGCCCGGGGCCCGTGGGGCTCCGGGCCGGCCGCGGAGCCGGCGACCCCCTTCAACATCCTGGTCAACGCGCTGATGATGACGTTCCCCGACGGTTTCGACGGCGCTGATCCGCGCTTCATCGCGCTCGAGGTGTGGGCGCTGTCGCACGGCATCGCGACGCTGGCGGCGGCACGTCAGCTCCCGAAGGGGCCGGGCATTCCCGACAAGCACGAGCTCTTGCGCGCCGGCGTGCTCGCGCTGGTTCACCGGGCCTCGGCGACGACCCGGTAGGGATCGGTAGCCCGGATGGAGCGCCAGCGAAATCCGGGAGCTGGCGTGCCGCATCTCGGGCGCCGGTCCCGGATTGCGCTTCGCTTCATCCGGGCTACCAGGTTACGCTATCAGTCCATTGATTCAACTGCTATTCCTGGTCTGCTCCCGCGCCGGATCCGATTTTCCCGCCCCGCCCCTTGCAACCAGCCGCTCGAGCCGATATGTTCATGTTGTTGACATTCACATTCGGGAGACCTCCGATGTCGTACTGCTCGACGGCCTGGACTCAGGGTTCACAGCACCGGCGTTGCGGCCCGCCGGGCAGGGCCCTGGAAATCGTCGGCATCATCCTCGGCTTCGTGTTCGTGTGGCCGCTCGCGCTGGCGTACCTGGTATGGAAGCTCCTTGGGTATCCGGTGCCCAACGAGGCCAAGGAGTTCTTCGAGAAGAACTTCAGCCGCATGTCCGACAGCTTCCGCGCCCGCCCGCACTTCTCGTCGACCGGCAACTTCGCCTTCGAGGAATATCGCCGGCGCGAGATCGAGCGCCTCGAGCAGGAGCGCCGCCGCCTCGACGAGGAGGCTCGCGGCTTCGCCGAGTTCGTCGAGGAGCTCAAGCGCACCAAGGACCGCGAGGAGTTCGACGCCTTCATGGCGCGGCGGCGGTCCGCTCAGCCGGGCACCTGAACAGTTGGAGGGCGGGCAAGCCGCGCTTGCCCGCCCTCGGCACGGGTTCTGCCCGCGAAGCAGTGCGTGGGCATTTACTTGCTCGTCGCCAGCGGGCGCCGCCCCCGACGGGGGGCGCCCGTTGAATCGGGACGATTGATGGAATACGTGTGATGAATTCCTGATGCTGCCGGGTCCAACCGGTGAGGGAACGTCACATGAGTGCGAGAAACCGCAGGCCGCTTGCCGATCGGGTGGGCGAGGCCGCCGAGGCCAGTTTGGCGGCGCAGAGCTACGTGAGCCCGGTCGACGTGATGCTCGGGCTCCGATGGATCGACGGCGGGGCCTTCAGGCGGTGGCAGCAGGGCCAGGTCGACTGTCTCGAGAGCGTCATCCAGGCGAGTCCACCGCGCGTTTCCGAAGCGATGGATATTTTGCGATCATGGGCGGCCACGCGCGGCCTGATCCCGACCGCGACACCATACGTCGCGAGAACGCCGCAGCGTCAGGCGCTGCGCTTCGGCGCGAGCGGTGATCCGGCGACAGAGGAGCTCTATCGCACTCACTGGGTCTCGAGCGAGCTGTCCGAGCGCAAACGCGAGCGGCTGGCCGAGAAGGCGAGCCGCGCGCCGGAGCTGGTGGTCATCCAGCCGCTGAACGAGGAATGGACCTGCCACCGCTGCGGCGGCACCGGCGGTCTTCTGGTGATGGAGAATCCAGGCCCGGCGTGCCTGCGGTGCGTCGGCCTCGACGATCTCGAGTTCCTGCCCGCCGGCAATGCGCTGCTCACCCGCCGGGCCAAGGCGAAGAGCCCGCGGCATGCCGTGGTGGTGCGCTTCAGCAAGACCCGCGGCCGCTACGAGCGGCAAGGCCTGCTGGTCGAGCCGCAGGCGCTGGCGGACGCGCAACGCCAGCTCCCCGAGCCAGCGGACTGAGTTGTTGCAAACTACGACCACGAGGTACGCGATACGCTCGCCACCGGCACAGCGCGGCTCCCCCTCCCCCTTTGGGGCCAAGATAAGATCCCAACACATATGCAACGTCGTCATCGCCCGCTTCAAGCGGGCGACCCAGTAATCACTGTGGCCCGTTGAGATATCGCGGTGCGCTACCTCGAGGGCTCTCGGCTACTGGGTCGCCAGCGGAACTCGGCTCACGCCAAGTTCCGAATCCTTTGAAGTTTGCAAGTCGGACTGGTCCGACTTGCCTGCAAGCGGGCGATGACGACGCTGAGAGCGCGGTAATTTCTTATCCTAGCGCCTATGACCCCGACCGTCTCCCCGACGGGGAGTAACGGGGAGAGGGGGGACACCGAATTCGTGGCACGGATGTCGGCAAAACAAACCTGCGAGACGCAGGCATCAATCCGATGACTTCTCGGCGGCCGCCACCAGCGCCGCCATCTCGGTGGATGCCTCGTCGTCGGCAGCGGACAGCCCCTCGATCACGCCCTGGCGGTCGCGTTCCGGGCGGTTCTGGCTGAGCTTCCACTTGCCCTCGAGGCGGCTGATGACGATCTCGAGGCCGACGATGCCCTTGATCTGCGACTCGACGAATGCCGCCGGCGCGTCGGTGACCGCCCACGGCGCGGGACGCCGCGCTTCGTTGCGCCGCGTCAGCTCGGTGATCTGGCTGGCGAGCCAGTCGCGATCCTCGATCACGCGCACCGTGCCATAGGCCTGCACCATCACGTAGTTCCAGGTCGGCACCACCTTGCCGGTCTCGCGCTTGGTCTCGTACCAGGACGGGGTGATGTAGTGGTCGACCCCCTGGAACACCACGAGCGAGTCACGGGCGCCGTCGAGATCGCGCCAGTGCGGATTGGCGCGGGCGAGATGGCCGCGCAACGTGCCGCGCGGCGAGGCGTCGGCATCGAGCACGAACGGCAGCGGATCGGCAACGAGGCCGTTCGGGCCGAGACTCACCAGCAGCCCGAACGGATGCGCGCGGATGAGCGCGTGCTGAGCTTCCAGGTCCTCTTTGCGAAAGTGCGGCGGCTGGTACATGGCGGCAATCCAGGCGTCTGGCTGAGACCGCCACCATACCGGACAACCCTCTGGTGGCGAAATTCGCCCATCGGCGGTGGGCTCCAGCCGAGCCCGGCCTGCGTGCCTTGACAAACACCGCTCCGCTTTGAGATCGGTGAGGTCAATGGCCTCGCGAAGGGCGCGACGAGGGCTTGTCGTCGCATCCGGACGGCGGCTACGACAAAAAGACGCAAGGCGGCGATATCGCGGGCGTGCTCGACGCGCTGAAGATCGGCAAGGTCGATCTCGTCACCCACGACATCGGCAACATGGTCGGCTACGCGTTCGCGGCGGAGAACCCGGATCGCGTCACCCGCTGGGTCGCCATGGACGCGCCGCTGCCGGGAATCGGCCCCTGGGACGAGATCATCCGCAGCCCGCAGCTGTGGCACTTCTCGTTCCGCGGTCCGGATGTCGAGCGCCTGGTCAAGGGGCGCGCCAAGCAACTTGCGCGCTACGTCTGCGCCGGCAGCGAGGAGAGCACCTTGTCGAGGGTGATCGGATAGTCGCGCACGCGCGCCCCGCAGGCATTGTAGATGGCGTTGGCGAGAGCCGCGCCGGCGCCGCAGATGCCGAGCTCGCCGATGCCCTTGCTCTTGAGCGGGTTGGACTTGGTGTCGAGCTCGGGCAGGAAGACCGCGTCCACGTCGGGCACGTCGGCGTGGACCGGCACGTGGTACTCGGCGAGGTCGTGATTGACGTAGTTGCCGAAGCGGGGGTCGAGGTTGAGCTGCTCCTCGAGCGCCGCGCCGACGCCGAAGATCATGCCGCCGATCGCCTGCGACCGGGCGGTCTTGGCGTTCAGCACCCGGCCGGCGGTGAACACCCCGAGCATCCGCCGCAGCCGCACCTCGCCGGTGTCGATATCGACGCCGACCTCGGCGAACTGCGCCCCGTAGGACTGCTGCGAGAACTGCTTGAGGGTGCTGCCCGGGGCGATCTCGCCGTGGGCGTCCAGCCCGCCGCCGGCGAGCTCGGCGAGCGGCACGGACCGGCCCGCGGCCTCGATGCGGCCGTTGGCGAAGCGGGCCGCCGCCGGGTCGATTCCGGCGAGCTCGGCCAGCTTCGCCCGCAGGTGGGTGCAGGCGTCGAACAGGGCTGAGCCGGCGCTCGCCGCACCGAACGAGCCACCCGAGCCCGCAGCCTCCGGATAGGCCGTGTCGCCGAGCTCCATCCGGATGCGATCGGTTGGCAGGCCGAGCATCTCGGCGGCGATCTGGGTGAAGATCGTGTAGCTCCCGGTGCCGATGTCGGTCATCGCCATGCGCACCGTGGCGATGCCGCCCGTGTCGAGGTGCACGCTGGCGGTCGAGCGCCGCAGCGGGTTGCCGCGGGTGGCGGCGGCGACGCCGATGCCGACCAGCCAGCGCCCGTCGCGGACCTGGCCGGGTCTGGGATTGCGCTCGTTCCAGCCGAACCGCCGCGCGCCGTCCTGCAGGCAGGCGACCAGGTGACGGCTGGAATACGGCACGTGCTTCTCGGGATCCTCGCTCGGCTCGTTGCGCAGCCGGAGCTCGATGGGGTCGACACCGAGCTTTTCGGCGAGCTCGTCCATCGCGGATTCCAGCGCCAGCAGGCCGACCGCCTCGCCCGGAGCGCGCATCGACGACGCCACCGGGATATCCAGCGGCACCAGGCGGTGGCGGGTCAGCCGGTTGGCGCCGGCGTAGAGGGTGCGCGTCTGCACCGCCGCGGCCTCGTAGGTCGCCTCGCTGCGCAGATTGCCCGCGACGACGTCGTGCCCGATCGCCAGGATCCGCCCGTCGCGGCCGGTCCCCAGGCGAATGCGCTGGATGGTGTCGGAGCGGTGGGTGGTGACATGGAACACCTGCTGCCGCGTCAGCGCGGTCTTCACTGGCCGCTGGAGTTTTTTCGCCGCGATCGCCGCCAGGATCGCGTCCGCGTTCACCCACAGCTTGGACCCGAAGCCGCCGCCGATGAACGGGCTGATGAGCCGCACGTTCTCCGGCGCGATCTTGAGGGTCCGCGCGACCGCCTTCTGGCCCGCGTTCAGCATCTGGTTCGAGGTGTGCAGCGTCAGCTTGTCGCCGTCCCAGATGGCCAGGGTGGCATGCGGCTCCATCATGGCATGGCTCTGCAGCGGCGTGGTGTAGGTCACGTCGACCTGCACCGGGGCCGCCGCGAAGGCGCCGTCGAAATCGCCCACCGCGCTGTCGGCCGGCTCGCCGTTCTGCGCCGGCGGAGTCCGCGCCTGATCGTAATCGTTGCGCAGCGCATATTGTCCCGGCGTACCGTCGTACTGCACGCGGACCAGATAGGCCGCCGCTCGGGCCTGCTCGAAGCTCTCGGCCACCACGAAGGCGACCGGCTGGCCGTAACAGGTCACCGCCGGTCCGGTGAGCACCGGATGGGCATCGTGGTGGTCGCCGGTGCCCTGCTCGGGCGCGTTCTCGTGCGTGAGCACCAGGACGACGCCGGGCGCGCGCTCCGCCGCGCGGGAATCGATCGAGGTGATCCGTCCGGCGCCGACCGACGCCGGGA
>JBEKZK010000106.1:0-9970 GCA_049509935.1 Xanthobacteraceae bacterium
CCGGACCGGTGGTGCTCTCCGATGCGCTGGCGCCGTTCATGCCGGTTCCCTATGTGATCGCCGACGGCAGCGGCGTGCGCCTGGTCGAGCACGCCGGGGACGCGGAGGCCGGCGCCACGCCCTACGGCCGCATGAGCGCCTTCCACGGCCAGATGGGCATGTTCGTGCGCGCCATGAGCTACATGCTGGCGCACGGGGCGGACGGCATGCGCCTGTCCTCCGAGGATGCGGTGCTCAGCACCAACTATCTGCGCGCCGCGCTCGCCGACGTGCTGTCGCTGCCGTTCCCGGAGCATCCCTCGATGCACGAGGTGCTGTTCGACGATTCCTGGCTTGCCGACACCGGCCTGACCACCCTCGACGTCGCCAAGGCGCTGATCGACGAGGGCTATCACCCGATGACGGTGTATTTCCCGCTGGTGGTGCGCGGCGCCATGCTGATCGAGCCGACCGAGTCGGAGAGCAAGGCGTCGGTCGACCTGTTCATCGCGACACTGCGGGACCTGGCGCTGGCCGCCCGGCGCGGCGACAAGGAGCGATTCATCGCGGCGCCGCATGACGCGCCGCGGCGGCGGCTGGACGAGACGCGTGCGGCGCGCACGCCGGTGCTGCGATGGGTGAGGCCGGTCGACTGATCAGTTCAGCCTGGCCTTCACGTCCCTGATGCCGCGCTCCAGCAGGTCATCGGCGACCTTGCCCTTGGCGCTGTCGGCCAGGATCCGCTCCGCCGCCGTCACGGCGGCTTCCGCCGCGGCGGCGCGCACGTCGGCCAGCGCCTGGGCCTCGGCCTGGGCAATCTTCGTCTGCGCCAGCGCGGTGCGGCGGGCGATGAACTCTTCCATCCTGGTCTTGGCCTCGGCGGCGACGCGCTCGGCCTCGGCGTTGGCGCCGGCGATGATCGCCTCGGCCTCGCGGTCGGCCTCGGCGCGCTTGCGCTTGTACTCGGCGAGCAGCCCTTCGGCCTCCCGGCGCAACTTGAGCGCCTCGTCGAGCTCCGCCTTGATGCGGCCGGCGCGCTGGTCCAGCGCGCCGGTCATCCGCTTCGGCACGCCGAAGTAGAACAGCAATCCGATGAACAGGAAGAACCCGACCGCGACCCAGAACTCGGCTTCGTGCAACAGCATGGCGAATCCTATCGCTTCAGCGCGGCATCCACCGCGGTGTCGACGGTCTTTGCCGCGGGCGTGACCCCGATCAGCCGCTCCACGATGGCACCGGCGGCCTCGATCGCGATGCCGCGGACGTTGCCCATCGCGGCCGCCTTGGTCGCGGCGATCGAGGTTTCGGCCTTGGCGAGCTCGGCATTGAGCGCGGCCTCGAGCTGCTTGCGCCGTGCCTCCGCTTCGGTGTTGAGCCTGGTGTGGGTCTCGCCGGCGATCGTCTGCGCCCGGCTGCGCGCCGCGGCGAGCGCCTTTTCATAGGCCGCGAGGGTCTCGTCGGACTCCGCCTTCAGCCGCCGCGCCTGCTCCAGATCACCGTCGATGCGCCCCTGCCGCGCCGCGAAGATCCCGGCGATCCGCGGGATCGCCAGCCTCGCCATCAGTACGTAGAGCAGGGCGAAGAAGACCGCCAGCCAGACGAGCTGCGACGCGAAGGTGTCCTTGCGGAACGGGGGAAACGGCTCCTTGTGGCCCTCCGCAGGCACCTCGGTATGGGCATGGGTGGCCTTTGCCATCATGGGCTCCGATGAGCGCGGCAACGGTGCCGCGGGTGCACCGATCGCAACGGCCGCATCACACGACGAAGAGCAGCATCAGGGCGATCAGCAGCGAGAAGATGCCGAGCGCCTCGGTCACCGCGAAGCCGAAAATCAGGTTGCCGAACTGGCCCTGTGCGGCCGACGGATTGCGCAGGGCCGCGGCCAGATAGTTGCCGAAGATGGTGCCGACGCCGATGCCAGCGCCGCCCATGCCGATGCATGCAATGCCGGCCCCGATGTATTTGGCCAAGGTGGCCGCCGCAATGGTCTCCATGTCGAATAGCTCCTCTGTGTGGTGGTGTTGCGGAAGGCGCCGGGCATCGCTCAGTGGCCCGGGTGAAGCGTATCCTTGAGGTAGATGCAGGTGAGGATGGCGAACACATAGGCTTGCAGGAACGCGACCAGCAGCTCGAGCGCGGTCAGCGCCACGATCATGATGACCGGCAGCGCCGCGCCGACCCAACCGACCAGGCCGGCGGCTCCCAGCATGATGACGAACCCGCCGAACACCTTGAGCGTGATATGGCCGGCCAGCATGTTGGCGAACAGCCGCACGCTGTGGGAGACCGGCCGGATGAGGAAGGAGAACACCTCGAGCGCCACCACCAGGGGGAGGATGTAGATCGGCACCCCGCTCGGCACGAAGATCTTGAAAAAGCCCAGACCGTTGCGGGCAATTCCGACGACGAGGACGATGACGAATACCAGCAGCGCCAGCGCCACCGTGATGATGATCTGGCTGGTCACCGTGAAGGCGCCGGGGATCAGCCCCATCACGTTGGCGACCAGGATGAACATGAACAGCGAGAACACCAGCGGGAAGTAGATCATGCCTTCCGGCCCCGCCGTGGTGCGGATGGTGTTGGCGACGAACTCGTAAGCCATCTCGGCGATCGATTGCAGCCGCCCGGGCACCAGGGCACGGCCGGCGGTCGGGACCAGCAGCACGATCGCGATGATCGCCACCGTGATCAGCATGAACAGCGCCGAGTTGGTGAACACCAGCTCGACCGGACCGATCTTGCCGATCCGGTACAGCGGCGTGATCTGGAATTGATGGATCGGATCCATGACCCGAAAAGCCCTTCGTCGTTGTCCGGCGGCCTTGCGCCGGCGGAAGCACCAGATCAATCGTCCCGCTGGCCGGACGACCCTTTCGGCGAAACGCCGGCAGCACGGATGACACCGACCACGCCGGCCGCGAAGCCGAGCAGGAGAAGCACGATGAACCCCCACGGCGAGGTCCCGAGCCAGCGATCGACGACCCAGCCGAGACCAGCCCCGGCAAGCACCGCGACCACCAGCTCCGCAGTGAGCCGGAAGCCGCTGGCGAGCGCCGACGGGTCGGCGTTCGATTGCGGCGCTGATCCCGTCGTCACCGGCGCGGCGGCCTGGCCGAGCCGCTCACCGAGGCGCCCGAGCCGCGCCGAAAGAGCGGCATCGTCAGCCTGTCGGGACACACGATTGTCCTTGTCACGCGCGCCATCGGCCATGCGCAAAGCGTTGGCATGCCGGCAGCGGCGAATTCAAGGAAAATCAGGGCTTTCCTGACCGACCCCCAAAAACCGGCCGGACCATACTGAGCGGGTCGGAGTGTGTCAAGAATCGGGAGCGTGGCGGCAAGCAATTGAAACCATGATGCAATTCATCATCGTGCGGGCGGCCGGTCAGCTCCGATCGGGCGCCGCGAAGGATCTTCGCTGCGCTGCAGCGGTGATGAGCGTGGTCCGACGGCCTCGCCGATGATAATGTCCGCGTCTGAACCACATTTGAGTGCCCGCATGGCGCGCCGTCTCGACTACTATTTCTCCATGGCGTCGCCATGGGCCTATATCGGCCACGCGACCTTCATGGACATGGTGCGCCGCCACGGCGTCACGGTCGGCTACAAGCCGGTGGCGCTCAGCAACGTGTTCGCTGAGACCGGCGGCCTGCCGCTCGCCAAGCGCCATCCGGTGCGCCAGCGCTATCGGCTGTTCGAGCTGCAACGCTGGCGCGAGAAGCGCAAGCTGAGGTTCACGATCCATCCGAAATTCTGGCCGTTCGACGTCAATCTCGCCGACCGTTTCGTTGTTGCGACCGTGGCGGGTGGCCACGACCCCGATCGGCTTCTGCGCACGGCATTTTCCGCCATCTGGGAGGAGGAGCGCAATCTCGGCGACGAGGCGACCATGATGGCGATCGCCGAAGAGGCCGGGCTGCCCGCCGCCGAGCTCATGGAGGCGGCGCATCGCGACGCCACGAGCGACATCTACGAGCAGAATTTCCTCGACGCCGTCGGCGCCGACGCATTCGGCTCGCCATGCTACGTGCTGGAGGGCGAGGTGTTCTGGGGTCAGGACCGTCTCGATCTGCTCGATGACGCGTTGACCTCGGGCCGGCCGCCGTACCGCTCCGACGTGTAGGCGCCGCGGCGGCGCCGGAACGGGTATCTGCCCGGCCGAATTGCGGAGGATGCCGTCATGCGAATCGCAGTGCTCGTGGCAATCGCGTGCCTCGCCACCCTGGCGGGCCCGGCCGGCGCGCAGGCGCCGACCCCGGACCGGGAGAACGGCCGCTACACCTTCAAGGACGTTCCCGACGGGTTGTTGCGCCTCGATACCCGCAGCGGCCAGGTGTCGCTGTGCGACAGGCGGGCTGCCGGATGGGCGTGCCAGACCCTGCCCGACGACCGGACCGCGCTGGAGGACGAAATCGCCCGGATCCAGAGGGAGAACGCGCTGCTGAGGCGGGAGCTTTCGAGCCGGGCCCTGGCGTTGCCCGATGGGGTCAGGCCCGAGCCGCGACTCGGCGGTCGCGACGACCAGGAGCAAAAGGTGCCGAGCGATGCCGAGATCGATCGCGCGATGGCGGTGCTGGAGAAGATGTGGCGCCGGCTCGTCGACATGGTGCAGCGGATCCAGAAGGAAACCGACAACAAATATAATCAGAAGATGTAGGTCGCACCGCTCATCGCCGGAGCGCTCGCGCTCGGGACCCGGAAGAGACCCGATCCGATCGAGCAGCGATCCCGCCCGCAGCGTCGCGAGGTCATCTTTCAGTTGGTCGATGCGACGAGCCGGCAGCGGGACCGCTCAGGCCCGCTTCCTGCCGAACCAGAACAGCGTCACCAGGAAGACCACCAGCGACCCCTGCACCGCCAGATAGTATCCGAGCGGAAGATCGAGAATCGGCACGGTCACCTTGTTGAGCGTGGTGATGAAGATGTGAACCACCAGGAAGTAGAAGATCCACAACCCGAGCATGACCAGCATGAGATTCTTGGTTCGCGCCCACTGTACCTCGACCCTGGCGACCGCTTGCAATCGTTGGATGGCATTCTTCATCGCTCGATTCCCGTTCCGGCAAGGCGCCTGATGGTCGGCCTTGCGTTTTCACGGCGGAGTCGAGCTTCGAGCCCGCCGTACGTTCCGTACACCCGGTCCCCTCACGCGATCGCTTCCTCTCTGCCAGGATCTGTTGGTTCGACTCGGCAAGCCAGTCGCTTCATCCCTTGTCATCGCCGTCGAAGACGGCCGCAACCACACTCCAGTCAACGACGATGTTGACATAAAGTTTCCGCCCCCGTTGTTGACAAGTCGTTACCGGCAGGTCCGGTAGGTGTTTTCCGCGACGCAGCGAATTCCGTCGATCACCGGTGGCGCGTTCGTTCCGTCGATCCGGCGCCGGGACGACGGCGCCGTGGATCCAGATGCAACGCTCGCGGCCCTTGCGCGTTGCGCCGGAGCGGCCGAAACTATGATCGATCGAGAGGCTCGGGCCCACGCCGGCGCGAGCAAATCGACGGAGCGAGCGATTGAACGCAACGATGCCGAACCGCCTGGTCATCGCGGACGACCATCCGTTGTTCCGCGGTGCGTTGCGCGAGGCAGTCTCCGGACTGTTCCCCGATGCCGAGGTCGCCGAGGCCGGATCGTTCGACGAGGTTGTCGGCCTGATCGATCGCGATGGCGTCGTCGACCTCGTGCTGCTCGACCTCGCCATGCCGGGTGTGCGGGGGTTTTCCGGTCTGATGTACCTCAGGGCGCAATATCCGAGCGTGCCGGTGATGGTCGTCTCCGCCAGCGACGATCCGGCGGTGATCCGGCGCTGCATGGACTTCGGCGCGTCGGGCTTCATCCCGAAGACCCTTGCCGTCGACACCATGCACGCCGCGATCGCACGCGTTCTCGAGGGCGGCATCTGGACACCGCCCGACGTCGATCTCGACCGTGTCGCCGACGAGGATGTCGCCCGGCTGATGGCGCGGCTCGCAACGCTGACGCCGCAGCAGGTGCGCGTGCTGATGATGCTGTCCGAAGGCCTGCTCAACAAGCAGATCGCCCACGCGCTCGGGGTCTCGGAAGCGACCGTCAAGGCCCACGTCTCGGCGATCCTGCAGAAGCTCGACGTCGAAAGCCGCACCCAGGCCGTCATCGCAGCAGCGAAGATCGAGGTCGATCAGTGGCCGCAGACGACGCCGCTCTATAGATGAGGTCCCGAGACGGCCTGCGCCCGTCGCAGATCTCATCGCGCGCGTCCGTCGACAGCCGCAGGAGCCCATGAACCTCGACTCGATCGGACTCGCCAGCTATCAGGATCTCCTTGCGCTGGCGCAGGTCGTCGTCATCGACGTTGCGCTCGCCGGCGATAACGCGCTGGTGATCGGAATCGCCGCCGCCCGCGTCCCGCCGCCCAGGCGAGCGAAGGTCATCCTCTGGGGCCTTGCCGGCGCCGTCGTGACCCGGGTCGCGCTTTCCGCACTGGTCACCCAGTTGCTGGCGATCATCGGTCTGACGCTTGCCGGCGGCATCCTGCTGCTGTGGGTGTGCTGGAAGATGTACCGGGAGTTCCGGCACCTCGGCCGCGGGCAATCGGATGCGGCCGGCCGGATCGTCGAGACTGCCGACGCGGACCAGGCTTCGACCGGACTGCGGACGGCGATAACCCAGATCCTGGTGGCGGACCTGTCGATGTCGCTCGACAATGTCCTGGCGGTGGCGGGTGCCGCCAACGGCAATCTGCTGATCCTGCTCGCCGGCCTGGGGCTGTCCATTCTGCTCACCGCAGTTGCCGCCAACCTGGTCGCCAAGTGGCTTTCGCGCTATCCATGGATCACGTGGCTTGGACTTGCCGTGGTGCTCTACGTGGCGCTGGAGATGATCTGGCGCGGTGTTGCCGAGATCCTGTCGCACGCCGTCGGCTGAAACCCGCGTCGCGGGACGCAGCGGCAGCGGGCCGGACGTCCGGGAGGCCTCGCGGCGGGCTACTTGGCGCCGGCCAGATAGACGTCACCGAGCAGCGAGGAATTCGCCCACGGGATCTGCCTGTTGGCGGTTGCGCCGGCGACCTCGACCCGGACCCGGGTGAGCATCTGGTTCACCTCCATGCCGGGGGTGCGCAGATGCTTGATCAGCGCCGCGGTGAACGGGCTGTTGCCCTCGCGGCCGTCGAGCGCCGTCTGGCCCGGTGCCGTGGCGAACGCGATCAGCGTGCCGGTGCCGACCGTCGAATAGCCGGCGAGCCCGCCGGGGACCGCCGCGGAGCGCGAGGCGCCCAGGCGGCTGGCAAAGCTGCGCGCCAGCGGGTTGTCGCGGCAGGCGTCGAGTATGATGATGTTGGCGCGTGCGGCGTCGTCGAGGCCGGCCAGGATCTTGTCGAGCTCGATCGTCTCGAAGCCGAGGTCGCTCGGGGCCGCGAGCTTGGCGTCGACCGGCACCAGATAGTTCCTGCCGTCGACCTGCATGCCGTGCCCGGCATAGAACAGCAGTGTCACCCGGGCATTCGGCGCCTTGCGCAGGAAATCGCGGATCGTCCGCTCCATGCCGGCGCGGTCGAGATCGGTGCCCTCGATCACCTCGAAGCCCATGTCGCGCAGCGTCCTCGTCACCGCGTGGGCGTCATTCGGTGGATTGGGCAGGTTGCTGGCGTTCGCATAGGCCCCGTTGCCGATCACGAGCGCGACACGGTAGCCGCCGTCTCCACCGCTGCGCGGGCTGGCCACCGCGGACGTCGTTGCCGGCGGCAGGGCCGCCGTCACGGTTGCAGGCACACGGCCCTGCGGCGGCGCCTGGGATTTCGGCGCTGGTGGTGGGGCCGCAGGCGTGGCCGGGGCCGCGGGCGCGACGACCGATCCGACCCGCGTGCTCGGGGGCGATGCGGCCGGGACCGGCAGTGACGTACGCGTCGCCTGAACCGCCGGTACGTGCTCGGATGCGCCGAGGCTCGTGAGCCGCGCCCGCGCCGTGTCCTGCATCCTGCGGGCCGGCTCGCCGCGCGGCGTCAAGGCGAGGACCTGCTCGTAGTCGGCTCGCGCCTGCTCGCGCTCGCCCTTGTGCTCGAGGGCGAGTCCGCGGCTGATCAATGCGCTGGCGAAAGCCGGATCCAACCGGATGGCCTCGCTGAAGTCCGCGATGGCGCGATCGATATCGCCCATGCGCCGCCAGGCATTGCCGCGATCCACATAGAACATGACGGCCCGCGGGTTGAGCTGCAGGGCCTGGTCATAGTCGGCGAGCGCTGCGTCGAGGTTGCCCTTGGCGATTCGCGCCCGGGCGCGGCCCCCGTAGGCGGCGACCAGCCCGGCATCGCGGCCGATCGCCATGTCGTAGTCGGCGATCGCCCGGTCGTAGTCGCGTTTGGCGAGATATCCGTTCGCCCGTCCCATCAAGGCCGTGGCCGGCTCGGCGCCCGCCGGGCTCGCCGCGAGCAACCGCCCGCAGGCCGCGATGGCGTCGTCCGGCGCAGTCGCCCGGTCCCGGCAGGCGGCGAGGTCATCGGCGACTGCCGGCACGATCAGCGCGGCGCCGGCGATCAGCGCGGAGACGAACGTCACCCAACGGCGCAAGGTTGCCTCCCTGGAAAAACGCGATCGAGCGATCACCGTGTCACCGCCCGCTTGTCAATAATCGACCGCACATAGGGCAATACTGTGTCGGCAACGATCGCGTGCCCCTCGGCGGTCGGGTGGAGGGCGCCGCTGTAGAGCCCCGCATAGGCGGGCTGGAGGATGTCGAACGGCGAAATGCCCTCGCGATGGGTGTTGGCCGTCAGGAACGCATCGTTGGGAGTGTGAAACAGCCGCCAGCGGTGGCCGTACGGCAGGGCGTAGGCCGGCGAATACGGTTCGAATTCGCCGCTGCGTTGCGAACGACGCGGCATCGCCATCATGACGCCGTCGGCGGCGGCGCGCGCCGGGTCGCGGGCGCAGATGCCGCGACGAGTAAACTTCACCAGATGATCGGTCACCAGACGGAACCCGGTGCCGTGGCCGGTGGCCAATCCGGCCGGGCAGTCCGCTCGCCGCGCCGTGTCGGTCAGGCATTCGAGCCGCGCCAGCATCTCGTGGCTGAAGCTCGCGACCTCCGCAAGGCGGGCGCTGCTCAGCCGGAGCTTGGGATGCACGTCGAGCCCGAGCGTCGGCGAGGCGCCGCACAGTCCACCCGACTCATCGAATTGCAGCGGCTCGTATGAGGTCTGCACGACCTTCCACGGCGCCACGCCGAATCCATCGGCAAGCGCGTCGCGCACCGCCTTCAGGCGCCGGTCGAGCACGCTCAAGTAGGTCCGTGCCACCTCGGGTCCGAACCGGATCTGCCGGCCGATCCATTGCGCGATCGGCGCGAGGTCGCCGGCGCTTTCGGTCATCGAATAGGCGGCGAGCGGGCCGAAACCGACGTCGTTGCCCCCGATCGACAGCATGACGACGTCGATCGGTCGCTTGCGCGATTCCGGAGGGCACCAGCGCATGGTGACGTTGCGCAGCTCGATCCGGGTGTCGCCCGTGGCATAGACCGGCAGCGCGTAGGAGGCGAGCCGGTGGCGTGCCGCGGTGCCGCCGCGACAGATGAGATCGCTCAACTGGTCGAACTGCGCCGGTACCATCGCGGAGTTCGGCTGGTCGAATTGCTCGCGGGCTTCCTTTTCGGCGAACAGCCCATCGACCACCTCGGCGCCGCTGCAGGCCAGATGCACCAGGGTGATGGCGCGGTGGCGATTCTCGAGAGCGAGCTCGAGGGAGACGCGGAACGGGTAGCCGTATTGCGAGCGGTGGCAGTCCGGGCTGGTCCATTCGGCGCCACGGCGATCGAACGCGGCACGGAATTCCGCCGAGGTGGGCCGGTATTGCAGCGCCTGCTCTTCATCCTCCATCAGGCGCTTGGGCAGCGAGCGCCAATCGGCCGCGTCCGGCAGCGATCCGATCGTCTCGGCCGGCCGCGTCTTCGGCTCACGAAACGTCCGGCTCGCGACCTCGTCGCGCGTATCGGAGTTGACCGGGTCGTAGTACATTTC
>JBEKZK010000107.1:0-9968 GCA_049509935.1 Xanthobacteraceae bacterium
GGGGTGAGGGGGTTACGGACGTACTGATCGCGCCGGAACCCCCTCACCCCGACCCTCTCGTGCGCCACGAAGGGCGCGAAACACCAGTGGAGGAAGGTTCCACCCAGACAAGTGTCGATCGATCTGGTAGCTGGCGAGCGGCTTTTCCGGGCGACCGGGCGGGCTGAAGCCTCGCGACAAAGGCTGCTTCTGGCAGTCGAGCAATCCAACGGGCCGTAACGTGAGTAAACCTCGAGCAAGCCTCGAAAGTGAAGATGTGGGGGCCGACTGGCTGAGAGGGCCGGGAAGGCAGAACGCTCCGGGAAGAGATCGATGAGCGCACCGGGGTGCCCCGCCGGGGTAGTGAGGACAGCACGTTGGAAAGGTGTTTCGGGCAACGTGGGAGGTCCCGTTGGACGGAGGTAGCGGCTCCAACGCCCGGCAAGCGGGCGGTCGGCGGGAAGTCGGACAGGGTCACGGTACCGATGAAACCGGGTAACTCCGGTGGAGGGAAAGACCCTGACTTCTGGTGTGCTTCTGAAGATGGCAAGGACAGGTGATTGGCGATGAGCCTCGAGACGCCACAAAAGCTCCGGAGTCTTCAGATGAAGCTGTATTGCAAGGCGAAGGCGGAGCCTGAGTACCGCTTCTACCTGCTCTACGATAAGATTTGTCGGGAGGACATCCTGGCCCATGCCTACCTGCTGGCCCGTGCAAACGCGGGTGCGCCGGGTGTGGACGGCCAGAGCTTCGGGCAGATTGACGCGGCCGGGCGGGAGGAGTGGCTTTCGGGCCTGAGAGAAGAGCTTCGTACGAGGACCTATCGGGCACAACCGGTGCGTCGGGTGAAAATCCCGAAGCCGGGTGGGGGCGAACGGCCGCTCGGAATCCCGACGATACGGGACCGGGTGGTGCAGACCGCCGCCAAGCTGGTGCTCGAACCGATCTTCGAGGCGGACCTGGAACCGACTGCCTATGGATATCGACCGGGGCGCAGCGCGCTCGACGCGGTCGAGGCGGTGGAGAAGCTGCTGCGAGAAGGCTACACGGACGTGGTCGACGCCGATCTGTCCAAATACTTCGACACCATTCCGCACCACGAGCTCATGGCCTGCGTGGCGCGCCGGATCAGCGATCGGCATGTGCTGCATCTGATCAAGATGTGGCTCAAGGTGCCGGTCGAGGAGACCGACGAGAATGGCAAGCGGCGCATGACGGGTGGCAAGGGAAGTCGGCGGGGAACGCCGCAGGGCGGGGTGATCAGCCCGATGCTTGCCAATCTCTACATGAACCGCTTCCTGAAGTACTGGCGGATCACCGATCAGGGCCGCAAGCTCGCGGCGCACATCGTCAACTATGCCGATGACTTCGTCATCCTCAGCCGTGGTCGCGCGGCTGAGGCGCTGGCGTGGACACGGCAGACGATGGAGCGGCTGGGCTTGACCCTGAACGAGACCAAGACGTGCGTGAAAGCGGCCCGCGAGCAGCCCTTCGACTTCCTCGGCTACACGTTCGGGATGCTCTACCACCGCAAGCGAGGCCATCGGTACCTCGGCGCCAGCCCGTCGCGGAAAAGTGTCGCCCGGGTCAAGGGCAAAGTCAGCGACCTCTTGGTGCCAGGCAACAAGGCGCCGTGGCCTGATGTGTGCGCCCAGCTCAATGCCATGCTGCGAGGCTGGTCGACATACTTCAGCCATGGTACCCGGCTGATGGCCTACCGGGCCATCGACTGGCACGTCCAGGAACGCGTCCGCGCCTTCCTGGTCACCCGACATCGACATGCTTCCCGCGGAACTCGCCGCTTCACCAGTCGCGCGGTGTTCGGCGAACTCGGCGTTCTTCACCTGCGTCGCGTTCATCTCGGACCTCTGCCGAGTGCCTGACAATGAAGCCAGTCGGAGAGCCGTATGCGGGAAATCCGCACGTCCGGTTCGATGAGCGGGGACGGGAAACGGAGCGGGGCTACGGCCCAGGCCACCGCGCCCGTCCTCGACTCTACCCCGAATGGGGAGAGGGAGCCGGCTGTGCCTGCTGTGATGGTGATCGCGTATCGTCGAGGCCGGTTGTTGAGCCGACACGCGTGCAACAAGCTCGGCGTCCTCCCTCTCACCTGCCTCGCCTGCGGGGGCCCCAACGGGGAGAGGGAGCTGCGCCGTGCCCGTTACGATATCGGATCATGACAATCAGGGAAACCGGCTCGCGGCTCGACCGATCGGTGCTCGACAGACGGCACCCGTTGGTCGAAGATTTGTCCGGGCGTCGCCCGCCGCGAAAAAAGGCCGACACGGGAGAAACACGATGAACGTCCAGATGGCCGACATGCGCGCAAGCCCGTCGCAACCCGCCGAGCGCCCGCTGATCTCCGAGCAGCTGGCGCGTTTCGTCGGAAGCTTCCCGGCCGTTAAGCTCCCTCCCGGCGTGCAGGCGCGGGCAAAGTATCTGATCCTCGACGCGGTCGGCATCGCGCTCGCCTCGACCACCCATGATTTTGCCCACCGGGCGCTGACCGCGATCGCCGGGCTGGCCGGCGCCGGCGACAGTGCGGTGATCGGAATGCCGGCGCGGCTGCCCGTGCGCGACGCCGCGCTCGTCAACGGCATCCTGATCCACGGCCTCGATTTCGACGACACCCACAGCGGCGGCATCATTCATGCGACCGCGAGCGTGCTGCCGACCGTGCTGGCGGTCGGGGCGCGGCAGCGCGCCGGCGGGCGCGACGTGCTCACGGCCTACGTCCTCGGCGTCGAGGCGGCGGCGCGGCTGGGCGCGGTCGCCAAGGGCGCGTTCCATCAGGTGGGCTTCCATCCGACCGGCCTGATCGGCGCCTTCGCGTGCGCGCTCGCGGCCGGCCGCCTGATGGGGCTGTCGGAAACCCAGCTGGTGATGGCGCAGGGGCTCGCCCTGTCGGCCGCCTCGGGCAGCCTGGAATTCCTCGAGGACGGCGCCTGGAACAAGCGTTTCCATCCGGGCTGGGCCGCGGTCGCGGCGATCACCGCGGCGGCGCTCGCGCAACAGGGATTCGTCGGCGCCCGGCGCGCCTACGAGGGGCGGTTCGGTCTCTATGCCAGCCATCTGCAGCACGGCTTCGACCCCGCCGATCTGGCGCTGGCGACCGCCGGGCTGGGGGAGACCTTCGAATTGCTGCAGGTCGCCGTCAAACCCTACCCGGCGTGCCATTTCGTCCACGCCTGCGCGGATGCCGCCATCCACCTGGTGCGCGAGCAGGGTCTGCAGGCGCACGAGGTCGAGCGCGTGCGCGCCCTGGTGCCCGCCGAGGTGGTGAAGACGGTGTGCGAGCCGGTCGCCAACAAGCGGCGCCCGGCCAACAGCTACGACGCGCAGTTCTCGATCCCCTATATCGTGGCGGCGGCGCTCCGGCGCGGCCGCTTCGGGCTCGACGAGCTCGAGGATGATGCGCTCGGCGACCCGGAGATCCTGGCGCTCGCCGACCGCGTCGACTACGAGGTCGATCCGGCCGCCACCTTCCCGCGACACTATTCGGGCGAGGTGATCGTGACGACCCGCGACGGCCGCACCGTGCGCCATCGCGAGCAGATCAATCGCGGCAACGGCGAGCGGCCGCTCGCCGACGCGGCGATCGTCGAAAAATTCCGGCAGAATGCGGCGCGCGCGGTGTCGTCGGAGCGCTCGCGTCGCATCGAGGATCTGGTGCTGTCGCTCGATGCCATGACCGACGTCCGCACACTTGCCGACGGCCTGACGGTCAGCCGATGAACGTCTCCGACCCGGCATCCGACGACCAGGACGCCATCATCCTGGCCAGCATCGACCGCTTCCTCGCGCGCGACGTCGAGCCATACGTGCACCAGCTCGAGCACGACGACACCTATCCGCAGGAGATCGTCGGCCGCATGCGGGAGCTCGGCCTGTTCGGCGCCACCATCGCAACCGAGTTTGGCGGGCTCGGCCTCTCCACCACGACCTATGCCAGGATCGTCGAGCGCATCTCCCGGGTGTGGATGTCGCTCACCGGCATCTTCAATTCGCATCTCATCATGGCGGCGGCCGTGCAGCGGTTCGGCACCGAGGCGCAGAAGCAGGCTTTCCTGCCGCGCTTCGCCGCCGGCGAGCTGCGCGGCGGACTGGCGCTCACCGAGCCGGACTGCGGCACCGACCTGCAGGCGATCCGCACCGTGGCGCGGCGCGACGGCGAGCATTTCGTCGTCAACGGCACCAAGACGTGGATCTCCAACGGCATCCACGGCCAGTGCTTCGCCCTGCTGGTCAAGACCGATCCGCTCGCCGAGCCGCGCCACAAGGGGATGAGCCTGTTCCTCGCCGAGAAGGGCGACGGCTTCACGGTCAGCCGCAAGCTCGAGAAGCTCGGCTACAAGGGCATCGATTCGGCCGAGCTGGTGTTCGAGGATTTCCGCATCCGGCGCGACCGCCTGATCGGCGGCGTCGAGGGCCTCGGCCTCAAGCACGCGCTCGGCGGCCTCGAGCTCGGCCGCATCAACGTGGCGGCGCGCGGCGTCGGCCTCGCGCAGGCGGCGCTCGACCAGGCGGTCGCCTATTCGCAGCTGCGGAAAACATTCGGCAAGCCGATCTGCCAGCACCAGGCGATCCAGCTCAAGCTCGCCGACATGGCCACCCAGGTGCACGCGGCGCGACTGCTCACCGAGGACGCAGCGAAGACCTACGACCGGGGCCTGCGCTGCGACATGGAAGCCGGCATGGCAAAGCTGTTTGCCACCGAGGCCGCCGTCAGCGTGGCGCTGGAGGCCATGCGCATCCACGGCGCCTACGGCTATTCGAAGGAGCTCGTCGTCGAGCGGCTCTACCGCGACGCGCCGCTCCTGGTCATCGGCGAAGGCACCAACGAGCTGCAGCGCATCATCATCGCGCGCCAGCTCATCGAACGTCATCCGGTCTGAGGCATGTCCTGGACGGACGACGGAGGATGGACGACGGAGGACAGATGACGGAGGACAGATGACGGAGGACGGAGGGCGCATCCGTCCTCCGTCGTCCGTCCTCTGTCCTCTGAACGCAGAACGTGCATGCGCCACTGGACGAAAGGGTCCGCCCACGATGCTTCCGCTCTCGGGCTTGCGCGTGATCGCGGTCGAGCAGTACGGCGCCGGGCCCTACGGCACCATGCAGCTCGCCGACCTCGGTGCCGAGGTCATCAAGATCGAGAACCCCGCCGACGGCGGCGACATGGCGCGCCGGGTCGGCCCGTTCTTCCTCGGCCCCGACGACAGCCAGTTCTTCCAGAGCTTCAACCGCAACAAGCGCAGCCTCACCCTCGACCTGAAGCAGCCCGGTGCGCGCGAGGTCCTGCATGCGCTGGTCAGGGACGCCGACGGCGTGCTCGACAACCTGCGCGGCGATCTGCCGGAAAAGCTCGGGCTCACCTATGCGGCGCTGCGCGAGGCGAACCCGCGCATCGTGTGCGCGCATCTCTCGGCCTATGGGCGCAGCGGCCCGCGTGCCGCCTGGCCGGGCTACGACTATCTGATGCAGGCCGAAGCCGGCTATCTGTCGCTCACCGGCGAGCCCGACGGACCGCCGGCGCGCATGGGGCTTTCGATCGTCGACCTGATGACCGGGCTGTTCGCCGCCTTCGCGCTGCTGTCCGGTGTGATCGCGGCGCGCCAGGCCGGCGAGGGCCGCGACATCGATGTCAGCCTGTTCGACTGCGCGCTGCAGAACCTGAGCTACCTCGCTACCTGGTATCTCAACGAAGGCCACAACCAGGGCCGCGAGCCGCGCTCGAGCCATCCCTCGCTCACCCCGAGCCAGCTCTACCGCACCCGCGACGGCTTCATCTTCATCATGTGCAACAAGGAGAAGTTCTGGCCGATCCTGTGCGACCTGATCGAGAAGTCCGAATGGGGCGGCGACCCGGACTTCTGCTCGTTCCGGCAGCGCCTGGCGAACCGCGAGCGGATCACCGCGATGCTCGACGAGGTGCTCGGCCGGGCGACCACCGCCGAGTGGCTCGAGCGCTTCGCCGGCCGGGTCCCGGCGGCGCCGGTCAACGACGTGGCGGCGGCGCTGGACAATCCGTTCGTGCGCGAGCACGCGCGGGTGTGGCGCGTGGCGCATCCGGCGCGCGGCGATTTCTCCATGGTGGCGGCGCCGTTCGTCTGCCCGGGCGAGGAGCTGCCGAGACAGCCGGCGCCGCCGCTCGGGCGCGATACCGACGCAATCCTCGCCGATTGCGGCTTTGCGCCGGAGCGGATTGCGGCGCTCAGGCGGGCCGGCGTCGTGTAGCGGTTCTCGCCGCTCAGGGCTTGGCGGGCAGGCTCTGCTCGATCCCGTAGCTCGCGTAGATGCGGCTGACGGTGCCCTGCTCGAGCATGCGACCGAGCGCGCCGTCGACCGCGGCGACCAGTGCATTATCGGCCTTGCGCATGCCGACGGCCACCTCCCAGCGCAGCTCCGGCACGTCCTCGTAGGCGCGCACCAGGACAACCGGAGCGTCCTTGTGGAGCATGTTGTAGTACTCGGCCGTCGCCGGCGAGACCAGGGCGGCATCGAGCTCGCCCTTGCCGACCAGCTCCACCATCTCGTCCTCGAACGTGAACGGAATCGTCGCCAACCCCTTGCGGCCGAGCGTGACGCTGGCGACCGAGCTCACGATCGCCCCGACCCGCTGGCTCTTGTTGAGATCGGCGAAGTGCTTGACGCCGTCGATGCCGGGCCGCAGGGCGATCGCCACTCCGCTGACATTATAGGGCCTGGAAAGGCGAACATGGGCGTCCTCGGCGGACTCCGCATCGACGACCGTGTCGAACAGGATGTCGCAATCGACCCGCGGGACGTGAAACGGGAAGACCACCCACCCCACCTCGAGACCGACGCCGAGCTCCTTCGCCAGCGCCTCGCCGAGCTCCAGCTCGAAGCCGCGCCGGTCGCCCTTCTTGCTCGAGAACGGCAGCGCATTGGGATTGGCGCAGACCATCAGGCTGCCCCGCGCCTTGATCACGTCGAGCGGACGCGCGAGCGCGCCGCAGGGGGCGGCGGCAACGAGGGCCATCGCGGCCAGCGCGCAGGCCGCAGGGCGGGATCGGGAAGTGCGGTGCGTCACGGTCAGGTCTCCGGCTTGAGGCTGCGAATATACGCGATGAGCGCACGGATGTCGGTATCGACCAGCTGGTTGCCGAACGCCGGCATCCGCCCCTGGGAGCCCCCGACGATGCGGTTGATGATGAACTCGTCGTCGCGCACGGTGTCCATGAGCTGCGGGCCACGCCCCTGCTTGCGGCCTCCGGCCTCATGGCACCACCCGCAGCCGTAGCTGATGAACAGCACCTTGCCGTGCGCGATCTGCGCCGCGGCGTCCGCCGGCGATGGTGTCTCGGCGGCGCGGCCCGGCGGCATTCCGGTCGCGGCCCCGAGCACGAAGGCGGCCAGAAGCATTGCGCCGCCGGCATTGATCCATGGCTTCATGTTGTCCGTTCTATCCGCCGAATGCCGGCTCCTGCACCACGGTGGAGGCGATCCGCCCCCGGCTTCGGTGCGCCGGACGTATTGTTCCTGCTGCCCGCCCGCTCGGAGCTCCGCGCTTCCTGGCCCGGTCATGCGAGCAGCGCAGGTCGGAAGACATCCGACCTGCGCGCAGGGGAACAGCAGCGGGCAGGCCGCCCGGCCAACGCATTCGCCGGGCAGCCTGCCATCACCACGTCTGCCAGTCTTACTCCAGCGTGTAGACGATCAGCGCGCCGGTGTCCTTCTCCATCGACTTGTAGGGCTCGCCGAACAGGTCGCCATAGCCCTCGCTCACCAGGCTCGGACCGCCGGTGACGACGGCGATGTACTGCTTGCCGCCGGTCTCGTAGCTGATGATGCCGCCCTGGTGGCCGGCACCGTCATTGGCGCTCCACAGCTCCTTGCCGGTCTTGGCGTCGTGAGCGTGCAGCCAGCCGCGGGCGTCGGGCACGAACACGAGGCCGCCCGCCGTCGACAGCAGGCTCGCGAGCGGCGGCTCCGGATAGTCCACCGACCAGGCGACCTTGCCGGTGATGGGATCGCGGCCGTCGACATGGCCGTGGGCCTTGCCGCCGATCGGATCCTTGAACGTGAAGGTGGCGCCGATGTTGAGCTGCGCCGCAGGCTCGGTCACCGGCTGGGTCTTCACGATCTCGAGATCCATGCACCACTCGTTGCCGACCTTGTAGTACAGCCCGGTATCGGGGCTGTAGCTGCCGGAATTCCAGCTCACCCCGCCGGCGATCGCCGGGCACAGGTTGGTCTGCTTGCCTTCCGTCATGTCGCGCCGGCCCTCGAGCTCGCCGGTCTTCGGGTTGATGTTCTTGACGAAGTTGCTGGCCTTCACCAGGTTCCAGACGTTCTCGATCTTGGCGTCGGCGCGATCGTACACGAACACGTAGCCGCTCTTGTTGGGGTGCACGTAGTACTTCTTGCCGCCCTTGTCGATCTGCACGAACTCGCCGATCGCGCTGTCGAAGTCCCAGGCGTCGTGCGGCAGCTCCTGGTGATAGAACTTGAGCTTGCCGCTGTCGGGATCGAGGGCGATGATCGAGCTGGTGTACAGGTTGTCACCCGGTCGCGGCCCGGCGTTCTTGAAGTCCGTTCCGCCCCAGTCGTAGAGCGGCGCCGGGTTGGCCACGCCCCACCACACCGTGTTGGTCTCGGCGTCGTAGGCGCCGGGCATCCAGCCGCCGCCACCACCGGTGCGCCACGACTCGTTGCCCCAGGTCTTCTCCGCTTCCGGGGTCCCGGCGACGGTGTCGAACTGCCAGATCTTCTCGCCGGTCTTGGCGTTGACGCCGAACAGCGGGCCGCGGCCCGGCCATTCGCCGCCCTGGGCGCCGATGACGACCTTGTCCTTGAACGCCAGCGGTGCGCCGGTGAAGCCGACCGTGAGCTTCTGCGAGTTGATGAGCTTGGTCTCCCACACCGGCTTGCCGGTCTTCATGTCGATCGCGAACAACCGGCCGTCGAGGGTGCCGATGTAGAGCTTGCCGTCGCCCATGCCCATGCCGCGGTTGTAGGGCGAATGGGTCTGGCGGGCGACCAGCTCGTCGTCGAGCTTGGGAACGAACGACCACAGCAGCTCGCCGGTATTGGCCTTGAGGGCGAACACCTTGTCGTAGGAGGCGGAGAAGTACAGCACGCCGTCCTTCTCCAGCGGCATCGACTGCACGCCGCGGGTGGAGTGGCCGACCTGATAGACGAAGGCGACCTTCAGCTTCTTGACGTTCTCGGTGTTGATCTGCTTGAGCGGGCTGAAGTCCCAACCCTTGTAGCTGCCGTGGTAGGTCTCCCAATCCTTGCTGGGCTCCGACTGGGCGCTCGCCGGAGCGTAGGCCATTGCCGTCAAGGCGGCGGCCGCGGCGATGGTCGCCGCACTCGTCATCAGTCTCGCTCGAAGCTTCATCTTCACTATCCTCCCTTGGATCGTCACTCTCTGGCCATTAGCTGGTCCTACAGCGATCATTCGCAGCAGCGGACGGGATGTCCGCCGGCCACGCTGCGAAACGGGGCACCGACGGTGGCACCCCGCACGAGCCGAACGGCGACCGCACGTGCCATCACGGTGGCAGCGCGCGGGCCGGACCACGACGCCCGCCGCGATGTGCGGCTCGTCGTGTGAACGCACTCTGACGCAAGTCGAGGCAGGCAGCCGACGCGGTCCGACGGGTGCGATCCCGTTGCACCGTCATCGCGGCTGCGGCCAGGAACCGCTTCATGACACTCCCCCCGTGAGTCCGGTATCGAGTCCGGTATCATCTGATTGTTTGGCGCCGAACGCGTCCAGGTCATGGCACCCACGGGTCCCGCCTGCACAGTGTGGCGTCTCAACGCGGCGTTGCCTCGGACGCGCTCTCGAATTGGACTCTCAACGATGGATAACAACGATGGACAACTCTGCTCGTGGCCGATCTGCTCGTGGCCGATATGCTCGTGGCCGACATCTCCTCCGCGGGAGATCTCCGCTCGCCTCCGCCGGTCGATGACGCCACCCCGCCTTCCCGCACCCCGTGCCGCGCCATGAC
>JBEKZK010000108.1:0-9967 GCA_049509935.1 Xanthobacteraceae bacterium
CATCATATGGAAGTGCCAGTCGTCATTGTCGTAGCTGAGGAAAGCGTGGCGGATTCGCGGCTGATAGCTGTTGCTCTCGCGCGAGTTCGCCGTCACCCCGGCGCCCAGAAAGTCCATCTCGAAATAGGCCGCCAGGTGCTGGATCGGGTCCATGTCTCCGGTGGCCAGGACCGAGAGACGGCTTTGCCGTGCGCTGAAGCGTGCCTCGCTTTCATGGTACAGAGGCGAGTTCGGAAACGGCAGCGAGGCGAACCCGGGAGAGCCGACGTCCGAGACCTCGTTGCGCTGGCGGAAGATACCGGCGGCTTCGACGAAGCCCCCGACCGTGACCTTCACGCCGGGCGCCGGCCACGGGGCTTTGGCGACGGGCTCCTTGGTATATCCCGCGGGTGCCGGCGCCGCGGCCGCCGGCGCGGCGGTCGCCGCATGCCGGGTCTCCTTCATCTGCTTCTTGAGCTCGATCAGCTGCTGCTGCATGGCGTCGATCTGCCGCTGCAGCCTCTCGGTCTGGGCGTCATCGGCCGCGGCGGGCCCCGCCGGCAGCGCCGCCGCCCCGACGCAGGCGCCGCACATCAGAATGGCAAGTCTCTGTTTGAATGACATCGAAGCACCCCCCGCTATATCCCCGACTGCACGCCTTCCCACCGGGAAGGCGCTCGGTCGCGACCGTAAAATTCGCGGATGACGGTCCGGTGACAGTTCCATTTCGATCGGTGATCGACGGGACGAATCGCTGGCCCGAGTTGCCGAATTGCAACAGGTAGGGTGTCCGCGGCTCGGCCGCGCCGCAAATCGAGGGCCTGGCCCTTGATTTCGGCGTCCCATGACCGCACGGTGCCGCGCGGCCGGGTGGACACGGCCATCGCTCCAAACGAGCGACCAGCACGCAAAACAGGGAGGATAAAGATGTCACGTGGGTTGGTTCGGAAGACACTTGCGGCAGTCGGGGTCGCGTCGATGCTCGCGGCGCTGCCGGCGTCGGCGGAGGAGCCCGCCAAGATGCGGGCGCGGGGCACGATCGAGCAGGTCGACGGTGACACATTCGGGGTGAAGACGCGCAGCGGGTCGGACCTCAAGGTCCGATTGGCCGAGAAGCCGACGATCCTGGCCGTGACGACGTCATCGCTGGCGGACATCAAGCCGAACACGTTCGTCGGCATCACGGCGCTCCCGGAGGTCGACGGCAGCCTGAAGGCGACCGAGGTCCACCTGTTCGCCGAGGCCCTGCGGGGAGCCGGCGAGGGCCACTATCCGTGGGACCTCCAGCCCAACAGCACGATGACCAACGCGGCCGTGACCGACCAGGTGAAGTCGGTCGACGGCCAGACGCTGACGCTCAAATACAAGGACGGCGAGAAGAAGATCACGGTTCCGGCCGGAGTCCCGATCGTCGAGGTCGTTCCCGGCGACAAGGCGGACATCAAGGACGGCGCAAAGATCTTCATCTTCGCGGGCACCAAGCAGGCCGACGGCAGCCTCGAGGCCGCGATCATGCTGATCGGCCGTGGCGGGGTGACGCCGCCGATGTAGGGAACGAGGCGAGCGAAAAACGAACGGCGGCGCATCGCTGCGCCGCCGTTCGTGCTTTCGATCTAACCGGATCCGGCAGATCCTGCGCCCGCCCCGCTGGGTGCTCAGAAGCGGAAGCGAAGTCCGGCCGTCGGATCGAGGTTGTTGCGGGTGAGGAAGCCGTTCGCCAGTCCGCCGGCCATCTGCGAGTACATCATGCCGAAGTAGGTGTCCCACTTCGGCGCGAACCGCCAGTCGATGACGCCGGACACCGCGTCCATCGTGCCGTGGCATTGCGAGTGGGCGACCGGGTTGGCGCAGCTCGCCGTGGTGAAGGTGCCCTGGTCGTAGTGGTAATAGGCCCCGATCACATCGAGGTCATCCCGGATGGCGTATTTCGCGCCGGTCCACACCGCCTGCAGGATCTTTTCGCTGCAGACCCCGGTTCCGCACGTGGCGGTAAATGCCACGTTGTTGATGGCCGTGTTGTTCGCGAAGACCGCACCGATCGGGTTGCCGGCGACGTCGGTGAAGAAGGTCTCCGTGTCGCTGGGCCGGGCGAACTGCATCCATTCGTAGCCGAAATACACCTTGAGCGGTCCCTCGGCGTATTTGGCGAGCGCCATGAAGCTGGTCTGGTTGGAGATCGTCGCCGTGAGCGGCCCCTGGGCGAACGGCGCAATGGGCACACCGTTGGACAGCGACCCCGCCGCCGACGCGATCCCGAGCGACACGGCATCCCTCGCGTAGGTGAAGATGCCGTCGACCGACAGCACGCCTGTACCGGCCCCCAGGCCGCGGATGTCGGCGCCGAGCTGCCCTTCCCAGGCACCGTTCGAGGGGTTGTCCAGCGCGTAGGTCCCGAACTGCCAAAGTGCCGCCGCCCGGAACGGGCCATAGTCGACACGATACTTCACCGACGTGGTGTACCTGGCGAGCTCGGTGTCGCCCGCGCCGCCGACCACTCCCGAGAAGCCGATCGGCGAGAAGGCGTAGGAGGCGCCCATCGGATCGTAGGCAAGAACGCCGTCCATCGTGAGCGAGTTCTGCCGGAAGACTGTCAGGGTGCCGAAGGTCGGCGAGCTCAGGCCGAGATAGCCCACCGAGTTGTAGAACTGACCGGCGCGGCTCGAATCTCCGTTGGTCGTCTGCTGGTTGAGCGGCACGCCGTTGTTCCTGATCAACGAGCCCGGGGAGTTGGCCAATTGCAGGGAATACGGATCAAATCCGGCCTCGACGGCAAAGATGAAGGAAACGTCCCCGGCCAGCGGCTCCTTGCCCTTGATGCCGACGTTCGACTGGCTCATCGCATTGGGGGCGAGACCAAACATGGAGGTCCTGTTCATCTTCTGGATGAAATAGGAAGCTCCAGTTGTAAACTGCTTGTCGAACGGCGCTCCGTGGGTCTGATAGCCCCCACCCACGTCCACCGTGCCGTAGACCGTGATGCCGTACCAGCTGAGCACGCAGTTCGTCGTGAAAAAGTCCGGAATGCCGCCGCAGGTAGCCGGTCCAGTCACTGCGGACGGCGGCAGCGCCTTGGTCGGCATCGCCTTGGTCGGCATGTCCGCCGTGTAGGCGAGGGCGGAGAGATCCTCGGCGCGCGACGTCGCGGACGACAATCCGACCGCGATCGCACATCCGGCCATCAGCGCGGACCACCGAGGCGATCGCCGTCCGGCAATTACTCGTGTTCCTCCTTTTCGGATACAATCAGTCATTTTCATTTTGTACTTCCCTCGCCGTCTGAGGTCCCCGTCGCCGCTATATTTTCAGAGACATAGCGACAGTCAAGCAATGTTCCTGCAAATGGCCCGGCAGATCTCTGCGAGCATTGCGATCGTTAGAATGGTGTGGCGGATAGGCAACATCTGGAGCGGGGATACGCGTAGTCCGGTTGCGCTTCCGACGCGCTGATCGTCGGCGTCGCGGGCGTGCATGGTAGTTCTGCTTAAGTATTCTTCAGTAGTCTTCGGAACGGGGGTCGATGGCGCGGTGCCCACCTTAGATGGTGATTCGCCTGCATCCGGTGATCGGAGGCTGCTAATCCGCCTCGAAGGCGCTTCTCGTCTCGACGCGCAGCCCCGGATCCTGCTCGTCCTTGCGTACGATGCAGTTGCCGACCACCAGCAGGTCGAGGTCGGTGCCCATGAAGCAGGAGAACGCATCCCGTGGCGTGCACACGATCGGCTCGCCGCGCACGTTGAAGCTGGTATTGACAAGCACCGGGCAGCCGGTGAGCGCGCGGAATGTCGCGATCAGCCCGTGAAAGCGGGGATTGGTGTCGCGGTGGACGGTCTGGATGCGTGCCGAACAGTCGATGTGGGTCACCGCCGGGATGTCCGACCGCGGCACGTTGAGCCGGTCGATGCCGGAGAGCTCGCGATCGGCGCCGCCGAGCGGTCGCCGGCGGCTGGGCTTCACCGGGGCGACCAGCAGCATGTAGGGGGAATCGACGTCGAGATCGAACCAGTCGGCGAGGTCCTCGCGCAGCACCGCCGGCGCGAACGGCCGGAAGCTCTCGCGGCGCTTGACCTTCAGGTTCAGCATTTTCTGCATGGTGGGCGAGCGCGGATCGGCGAGGATCGAGCGGGCGCCGAGCGCGCGCGGTCCGAACTCCATGCGGCCCTGGAACCAGCCCACCACCTTTGCGGCGGCGAGCGCCGCGGCGGTCTGCTCGATCATGGCGTCGTCGGACAGCACCGCGTAGCGCGCCCCGCAGGCCTCGAGATCGGCCTCGATCTCGTGCTGCGCCCAAGCCGGGCCGAGATAGGCGCCGCGCATGGCGTCGCGGCCGTTCGACGGCGGCCGCGGCAGGCCTTCGTGGAGATGGCACGCCGCGAGCGCCGCGCCGACCGCACCGCCGGCATCGCCGGCCGCCGGCTGGATCCAGATATCCTCGAAGCAGCCGTCGCGCAGCACACGGCCGTTGGCAACGCAGTTGAGCGCCACCCCGCCGGCGAGGCACAGCGCCTTCATCCCGCTGTCGGCAGCGAGCCCGCGGGCGAGCCGCACCACGACCTCCTCGGTGACCGCCTGGATCGAGGCCGCCAGATCCATGTGGCGCCGGGTCAGGGGCTCGGCGGGGTCGCGCGGCGGACCGCCGAGCAGCGTGTGGAACCGCGCGTTGGTCATGGTGAGCCCGGTGCAGTAGTCGAAATAGGTCAGATCGAGCCGGAACGAGCCGTCGGGCTTGAGATCGATCAGGTTGTCGAGAATCGTGGGCGCGAATCGCGGCTCCCCGTAGGGCGCGAGCCCCATCAGCTTGTACTCGCCTGAATTGACCTTGAAGCCGGTGTAGAAGGTGAAGGCCGAGTACAGCAGCCCGAGCGAATGCGGGAACAGGATCTCCCTGGTCAGCTCGAGCCGGCTGCCGACGCCGATTCCTGCCGTGGTCGTCGCCCACTCGCCGACGCCGTCCATGGTCAGCACGGCGGCCTCGGTGAACGGCGAGGGGTAGAACGCAGAGGCCGCATGGCTGACGTGATGCTCGGCGAACAGCAGCCGCGCCGGATCGCCGAGACGCTGGTCGATCGCCCGCAGCTCGCCGCACAGCAGGTCTTTCTGGAACAGCTTGTCGCCGACCCACACCGGCATCGCCGTGCGGAACGAGGCAAATCCCCGCGGCGCAAACGCCAGACAGGTCTCCAGCAGGCGCTCGAACTTGAGGAACGGCTTGTCGTAGAAGGCGACCCGATCGATCGCCGCCCCGGCGCGCGCCGCCTCGCCGAGGCACCAGCGCACCGCGTTCGCCGGGAACGCCGGGTCGTGCTTTCTGCGGGTGAACCGCTCCTCCTGGGCGGCGGCGAGGACGGTGCCGTCGCTCACCCAGGCGGCGGCGCTGTCGTGGTAGAAGGCCGAGATGCCGAGGACGTTCATCGGCCGCGGCGGGTCCGAGGCTCGCGGACGGAGCGTGGGCGCGCGCGATGCCGCACGTCAGAACTGCCGCGACATCGAGCCTGGCGGCGGCGGATCGCGCGCGACCCAGTAGGTGGCCGCCCCGGGGTCGCGCCGGAGCCGCAGCGGGTCCTTGCGCTGGACGACGAGCCCGATCGGCACCACGACCCCGTAGTAGACGAGCGCCATCACCGCCGGCGCGACCACCCGCCCGAGCGCCAGGCCGAGGCGCAGCCACAGCCGGTTGAACGGCGAGAGCAGCCGCGGCGCAGCGCACCCCACCACCAGCATTAACGCCGCGATGCCGAGCGCCCACCAGCGCACGCCGTTCCGGTGCAGCAGCGGCGCCATCGCGACGATGAGGAAAAAGCCCGCGAGCACCAGCCCGAGGGAGCGATCGGAGCTGGCGACGGTGCGGCGGTGCGAGACGATCGGTTCGTGGCTGGACATCGGACGAGAGAGACCCGCGAGGCCAGCCCTCGTTGTCTCCGGTCGTCGCCGCTTGTCAACCCTGGTGGGTCGCCGTGGGTCGCCGCGGTCGCAGCCGGGCGGCGGCGCTCCGCGATCGGCTCAGCGCCGAATGAGCATGTGCTCCAAGGTCGCAAAGCGCTGCGGCGTGACGAACTGAATGGCGAATCCCTGGTCGAAGTGGCGAACGACGCGACCGACCACCCTGCCGAGCGCAAGTGGCGTGCCGAGCTTGGGAACGAGGTCGGCGGAAACCGCGGCACCCGAGACCGACATGTCGATGACGAGGCAGGTCCGCCGGCTGCCGTCCGCCAGCGTCAGCGTCGAATGCGGATCCTCCGGGACGATGCGGTCATGCTCCCGGCACTCCAGCGTCTCGTGATTCTTGTGCTTCTCGATCCACGCGATCTTTCTGGTGAGCCTCGCCTGCTCCGCCTCGGAGGCGGTGATGCTCATGACGAACCCGAGCTCCATGTTGCGGAGGACCTTTCCCTCGAGCCGGCCGACAGGACCGATGTGGGCGATCACCCGCTCTCCGACGTGCCCCAGCACCGGCGCGGCGATCACGACCGACCGCGCCGACATGCTCACCGCCCGGCACGCGAACTCGCGCCGGTTCCCGCGGCCATCACGCCGGCTGGCCAGGCTGTAATTTCCCGGGATGCTGATGATCGTGCGCGCGTCCTGCCGATCGACGAACGTCACATCCGAGCGCTGCATCGAGGCTTGGTGCATGGGACTGGTTCCCTCTTGGGAGGCATATGCCCATGCGTACGTAGAATCTATTAGAGATGGGTAAACATACGTATGGCGGCGATTTGCAATCATCCCGAGACGTGAACCAGACGCTCGCGCTCCGCGGATGCGGTTAATGGTTCCTTACCGCCAGCGGCCGGCCGGCACCGCGGCGCACCCGGCGCGACGGCTGCGTCTCTCGCCGTCCGCCGCGTGGCAGTCGCGCGATGGGCGGAACCTGCGGTAGGGTGGGTCGCGACGAATGATCCGCGATGAATCGTCCATGATGAAACATCTCTCCGGCCTCGACCACGTGGTGATCATGGTGCGCGGCCTCGATGCCGCCGCCGAGGCCTGGAGAGGTCTCGGCTTTACGCTGTCGCCGCGCGGCACCCACAGCGCCCACATGGGCACCGCCAACCACACGCTGATGCTCGGCCCGGACTATCTCGAGCTGCTCGGCGTCGTCGCCGACACGCCGCACAACGCACAGAGCCGGACCTGGCTTTCGACCCGCCAGGGGATCGAGCGCACTGCCTTGCGCACCGATGACGCCGCGGCGGGCGTCGCCGTGCTGACGCGCCGCGGCGTGGCCGGCGTCGGGCCCCTCGACTTCGGCCGGCCGGTCCGGCTCCCCGACGGCGCCGCGACCGAGGCGCGCTTCCGGGTCTTCCAGTGGCCGCCCGACGAGGCGCCGGCGGGCCTGCGCATCTTCGCCTGCCAGCACGTGACGCCCCAGGCGGTATGGATCCCGGCGCTGCAGGCGCACGCCAACACGGCGCGGCGGATCCGGCTCGTCGAGGTGCTGGCGGCCGACCCGAGATCGGCGGCGCGGCAGCTCGCTCGCCTGATCGACGGCAGCGCCGAAGCGGGCCCCGACGGCTGCTGGCAGGTGGCATCCGGTCCCGGGCGCGGCGCCTTCGAGTTCGTCGATCGGGCAGGCCTCGCGCGGCGCCATCCCGGCCTCGTGCTGGATCGCCTGCCGGCCGAGGGCGGCGTCGGGCTGACCCTCGAGGTCGCCGATCTCGAGGCCGCCGCGGCTTGCGTCGGTGCGCTCGGAGCACGCAGCGCCGGCGCCATCACGGTGGCACCGGAGGCGGCGACGGGTGTCATTCTCGAATTGGTCGTTTGACGGCTGCCGCGAAGGGTCGACCGACACCGGACGCGGTGCGTCCGGTCGGATTGCCTACCACGCGGCGTCGAGCAGCTGGCGCACCACCGGCGGCCCCTCGATCTTGCGCGGGTTGGTGTGAACCCAGCGATCGTGCATGGAGCGCTCGGCGATCTGGTCGAGCTGCTCGGGTTTGACGCCGACGTCGCGCAGCCGGCCGGGCAGACCGAGATCGCCGATGAGCCCCGCGACCACGTCGGCGGCAGGCGAGCCTGGACGGTCCAGCGCTTCGCTGACGAGGTTCTGGCGCTCGGCATTGACCGGGTGATTGAAGCGCAGCACGTGGGGCAGCATCACGCACGACGTGTAGCCATGCGGCACGTTCGCGGTGCCGCCGAGCACATGGCCGATGCCGTGGCTCGCGCCCTTGCTCACCCCGGTCTGCGCGCCCACCATCGACATCCAGGTGCCGAGCTGGCAGTCGAGCCGTGCCGCCACGTCGGAGGGATCGGACTTGACGGCGCGCAACCCGCGGCCGAGCAGGCGCAGCGCGTGGAGCGAGGCGGCGTCCGACATTGGCTGGCGGTCGATCGAGCACAGGTCCTCGACCGCATGATCGACCGCACGAATGCCGGTCGACAGCCACAGCCATTGCGGCGTGTGCACCGTGACGGCGGGGTCGAGCACCACGCTGAGCGGCGCCATCAGCGGATGCGCGAAGCTCTCCTTGACGTGGCGCGCCGTGTCGGTGCATCCGGCGAACGCCGAGAACTCGCCGCCCGACAGGGTCGTGGGGATGGCGATGAACCGCGCCCCCGGCCCCGCGACCGGCGGACGCTCGACGCTGCCGTCGGGACGCGTCGTCGCCCGCAAGGCGTCGAGCCCGGACGGCTCGGTGACCCGGTTGCCCAGGCAGAGTCCGACCATCTTGGCGGCGTCGGTGACCGAGCCGCCACCGATCGTCACGATCAGGTCGGCGTGGGCCTCGCGCGCCGCATTCGCCGCCGCGACCACGTCGGTGCGCGGGGTATGGGCGCCGATCTTGCTCGCCACCCCGGCGCAGCGATTGCCGAGCGTGCCGCGGATGCGGTCCACCAGATCGGTGTCGCGGGCGAGCGAGCCGCTCGCCAGCACATAGACGGCGCGCGCCTCGAGACGATCGACCTCGGCGCCGACCGCATCGGCGAACGGCTTGCCGTAGATCACCCGGTCCATGTCCGGGTAGCGATAGACGCCGCTCTCCATTCCGGTCCTCCTACAGCATGTCCCGGCGAAAGCCTGCCCTCGGGCTTGACCCGAGGGTGGACCCGGTTCGCCGATCAGGGACATGCGCCGACAAGGAATCCATTGTGGCCGGCATGGGCCCCATGCGGCAAATGCTTTATGCCGCACCTCGCCAGACCCCGCCTTCGGGGCTACATCGGGTTCATGGTCCCACTCTCGATCCTCGATCTCTCGCCCGTCGCCGCCGGCATGTCCGGCACGACCGCGCTGCGCAACAGCCTCGACCTGGCGCGTCATGTCGACCGCCTCGGCTTCACCCGCTACTGGGTGGCGGAGCATCACAATCTGCCGTCGATCGCCAGCTCCGCGCCGGAGATCATGATCGGCCAGATCGCCGCCATCACCACCCACATGCGCATCGGCTCGGGCGGCGTGATGCTGCCCAATCACGCGCCGCTGATGGTGGCGGAGCGCTTCAAGGTGCTCGAGGCGCTCTATCCGGGGCGGATCGATCTCGGCATCGGCCGGGCGCCGGGGACCGATCAGGTCACCTCCTACGCGTTGCGCCGCCGCCAGGACGTGCGCGACGACGACGATTTCCTCGAGCGCTTCCAGGAGCTGATGCTGCTGGAATCCCGGGGCTTTCCCGACAACCACCCGTTCAGCCGGGTTTTCGCCATGCCGGCCGACGTGCCGCTGCCGCCGATCTGGCTGCTCGGCTCCAGCGACTACAGCGCCGAGCTCGCCGCCGCGATCGGCGGCGGGTTCGCGTTTGCCCATCATTTCGCCGGGCACGACGCGGTGGCCGCGATGCGCAGCTATCGCGACCACTTCAAGCCGTCGGCGACGCGGCAGCGACCGTGGGCGATTCTCGCCACCGCGGCGATCTGTGCGGCGACCGACGAGGAGGCCGAGCGGCTCGCCGCCTCCGCGGATCTCAACTTCGTGCGCCGCATGAAGGGCGAGTATCTGCCGTTCGCCAGTCCCGACGACGCGCTCGCTTATCCGTATTCGCAGGCCGAG